>CAIXIJ010000019.1 GCA_903919455.1 uncultured Acidimicrobiaceae bacterium
ACTCCGCTGCTTGAAGCGACGACTCGCCGCCCACCTCTGGCGACTCATGCTCGCCGACGAACGACGCGCACCAGGTCAGCTCGAACCCGGCGAAATCGCCGCTTGACAAACACAGAGGAACCCCGGGATCGGTGACTGCTCAGATCTCAGGCAACGGGTTGTACGCACGGCCGGGAGTCGGGTTCGCTGTGGATCCGCCGAGCAGCGCGCTCGACAACGAGAACCCGCAATGTGGCACGGAGGCGTCGTTCGCCTACGCGTCGGTCGGCACCGGCCCAGCGCAAGCGGGCGGCGGGTGGACCAGCGCTGGGCGCTCAGGTTCCCGGGAGAGCTATAGGAACGTAGGGATTGCCTTGCCGGATGGTGGTGCGGCTCCGCGCTACAAGGCGGTCAGCTTCGGAGCGGGTGTGACCCACCTGTGGAGGTTCTGTTGATGGGCACTCTGGCCTGGCCGACCGGGCTCCGTGTTCCGTTGTGGGTGTTCTTCGCGTTCGTGGGGTTCGCGGTGCTCTACGTCGTTACGGGGCTTGTTCGTGACAGGCGCCGTCGTCGTCGGCCGCAGGACTGAGCGTGGGCTTGTCAGTTGGTGATGGTGCGGAGTTGTTGGCGGGTGGTGAGGGCGTCGAGCGAGGGGGTGATGCGTCCGTTTTCGTAGCGGGAGACTCGGCGGGCGTCGCTGCCGATGGCTGAACGTGACCCTGTTTCTTGGACACGAGGCTCTACGGCCAGTAGCTGGTGCCTCCGACGAGGGCTTTCGACGGCGGCCGGTTTGACGCCCGGAATCGCACACTCGACCACGCACTCGGCCAGCGCACGGCGGCCGCCACGGGGCCGCTCAGCGGCCTTTCGCGGGCTGAGCGGCTGCGCCACGTCCGGCCGCGACGAGCCGTTCGATGTTCACCGCGAACGCGCGGACGCTGTCGCCAAGAAGATCGCTCAAGGCATCTGATCAACGGTGCTGCTGAACGACACCGGCATCTTCGTCTCCGCCGCTGACCGCCACGAACCCCGCCACGATGACTGCGCCGCCTTGCTGCGCGGCCGTCGCGATCTGACGGTCGCTGCCTCGGTCATCCCCTGACACCCGCAACGCCACCGGGAACCCGCCGTCGTCTGCAAGGCTGACTGGAATGAACGCGCCCGCCACCGTCGACGACAGTCGCGTGAACAGTCGCGTGTCCCTGGCCGCGGTAGTCCGGAGTCAACCCCGTCTGACGCTGCGTCAGTAGTGAGGGGGTGTGATCACCCAGAACACCTTCACCGCTTCACTGCCCCGGTTGGCGCAACGGTGCGGCTCGGTGCTGCTGAAGGCAAAGCTGTCGCCGGCGTGCAGCTCGAACTGACGCTCGCCAATCCAGAGATCCAGCGTGCCGTTCATCACCAGCCCGGCCTCGGCGCCATCGTGCGCGTAGAACTCGCTGTCGGCACCCGGATGGATGGTGCTGATGAGCAACTCCAGCGGCCCACTGAGATTCGGCGACAGCAACTCCTCGGTGATGCCGAGCCCGGTGAAGGTGAGGTTGCGGCGGTTACTGGCCCGCACGATGACATCGCGTTCGTCGTCGGGGCCTTCGGCGCCCTGGTGGAAGAACCAGTTCATGTGCACGCCGAGCGTGTCGGCGATCTGCTTCAGCACGCCGATGGGCAGCCGCGACACGTCGCGTTCGATCTGGCTCAGGTAGCTCACAGAGATGCCCACCGCCGACGCCACGTCGTGCAACGTGCGGCCATGGGCCTTTCTCAGTTCACGAATACGACCGCCGATGGGCGCGTCGGCATCGTACGAACCATCGCTCTGCGGCGATGTGGCCTCGTCGGCCGAACTGAGTGCCCGGATGGCCATTGTCGCTAGCTACGCACCCGTGCGCTCTTGGGGTCGTAGAACGGATCCATGCTGACGGTGGCACCGATGCGCACACCGGCCACTTCGATCTCGTAGCTACCCGCGAGCACCCAGTCGCGATCGGCCAAGCCATCGGGGTTCGACACGTAGCCCATACCCAACGAGGCATCGACGTGGTGGCCGTACATGCCGGAGGTGACGTGCCCGACGATGACGCCATCGCGCCAGATCGGCTCGTTGTGGTACAGCAGTTTGTTGCCGTCGTGCAGGCTGAACTGGGCGAGCCGCTTGTGCAGCCCACGCTCCTTCTGCTCCAGCAACGCCTGCCGACCGATGAAGCCGCCCGGCTTGTTCCATGCCACGACGAAACCGAGGCCGGCTTCCAGAGGGGTCTCGTCCGGAGAGATGTCGTGACCCCAGTGGCGGTAGCCCTTCTCCATGCGCAACGAGTTCAGCGCGTGATAGCCGCACAGACGAAGGCCGAACTGCGGGCCCGCTTCCATGATCGCGTCGAAGACGTTGGTGGCGAACTCGGTGGAGATGTAGAGCTCCCAGCCCAGCTCGCCCACGTAGGTGACGCGGCTGGCGCGCACCCTGGCGTAACCGATGTCGATGATCTGCGACGTACCGAACGGGAACGCCTCGTTCGACATGTCGAAGGTGGTGAGCGACTGCAGGAGATCGCGCGAGTTCGGGCCCTGCACATTGAGCACGGCCATGCCGGAGGTGACATCGACAGCGATGCAGCGGGCATCCGCGGGGATCTGATCCTTCAACCAGGTGAAGTCGCGCACCTGCGTGGCAGCGGCCGTGACCACCAGATAGCGATCGTGGGCCTCACGTGTGACGGTGAGGTCGGCCTCGATGGTGCCGCGCTCGTTCAGCCACTGCGTGTACACCAGCTTGCCGACCGGCACCGACACATCGTTGGCGCAGATCTGGTTCAGCACGGCTTCGGCATCGGGGCCTTCGAGGAGGTACTTGCCGAACGACGACTGGTCGAACATGCCCACCGCGGTGCGCACCGCCATGTGCTCTTCGCCCGAGTAGGGGTGCCAGTTCTGCTTGCCGTAGGTGTACTCGTACACGGGCTCCACACCCTCGGGGGCAAACCAGTTGGCGCGCTCCCAGCCGGCCACTTCACCGAAGCAGGCATTGCGGGCGGCGAGCCGATCGTGCAGCGCACTGCGACGCGCATTGCGTGCGGTTTCGGGCTGGCGGTACGGCCAGTGCATCGCGTACAGCAGGCCGAGCGACTCCACGGTGCGGTCGTGGAGGTACGAGCGGTTGCGCTGGAACGGCATCACGCGACGCACATCCACGTCCCACAGGTCCATCGGCGGGTGACCGTCGATGATCCAGTCGGCCAGCACCTTGCCGGCGCCGCCGGACGACTGAATGCCGATGCTGTTGAAGCCGCACGACATGTACAGCCCCTTCACCTCGGGCGACTCACCGAGCAGGTACCGATCGTCGGGCGTGAAGGCCTCGGGGCCGTTGAAGAACAGGCGAATGCCGGTCTCGGCGATCAGCGGCATACGGTTCGCTGCGCTCTCCATCAGCGGCGCGATGTGCTCGTAGTCGGCGGGCAGCGAGTCGAAGCAGAACGATTCGGGAATGCCGGAACGCCCACCACGTTGGGTCATGCCCCACGGCTTCGACACGGGCTCGAACCAGCCCACCAGCAACTTGCCGGCGTCTTCCTTGAAGTAGCCGCAACCATCGGGGTCACGCAGCACGGGCATGGTGGGCGAGATGCCTTCCACGCCTTCGGTGACGATGTAGAAGTGCTCGGCGGCATGCAACGGCACGGTGGCGCCAACTGCATCGCCGAGTTCGCGACCCCACATGCCGGCGGCGTTCACCACGGCATCGGCGCGGATGACGCCGGTGCCGTCTTCGCCTTCGATGGTGTACTCCACACCCACGGCACGGCCCTGCTCCGTGAGGATCCGCTCGACCTTCACGCCCTCCTTGATGATGACGCCGCGCGAGCGTGCACCCTTGGCAAGCGCCATGGTGGTGTCGATGGGGTTGGTGATGCCGTCGCCGGGAAGGTGCACACCGCCGACGATGTCGTCGACGTTGGCGAGCGGCACGAGCGCCTTGATATCGGCGGGCGTGATGATGTCGACCGGCAGGCCGAAGACGCGTGCCATCGAGGCGCCGCGCTTGAGTTCCTCAAAGCGCTCTTCGTTCGGAGCCACGCTCACCGAGCCGCGCTGCTGGAAGCCGGTGGCCTGACCGGTCTCCGCCTCCAACGTCGCGAACAGGTTCGTGGTGTACTGGGCCAAGCGGGTGAGGTTGTGCGTGGCGCGCAACTGACCGACCAGGCCAGCGGCGTGCCAGGTGGTGCCACAGGTGAGTTGCTTGCGCTCCAATACGACGACATCGGTGACGCCGCGCAGGGCCAGGTGATAGGCAACGCTGCATCCCACGATGCCGCCACCAACGATGACGACTCGTGCGTTGCCGGGCAGGTCGGCCATGACTTCCTCCGGGTTGTGAAATTTTCGCTATTCTTACACAGCCGTCGCCCGGGTGCTTCAGACGCCCGGGAACTCGACGGTCCACGAACAGTTCAGGGAGACCACATGAGCGAGCAGACAGAACGCGAATCGGCCAGGGTCGTCGTCATCGGTGGCGGCATCGCCGGCGTCAGCGTGGCGTACCACCTGGCGCTGATGGGCTGCACCGACGTGCTGCTGCTCGAGCGCGACGAACTCACCTCGGGTTCCACCTGGCACGCCGCCGGCAACGTGCCCACGTACTCCACGTCGTGGAGCGCCATGAAGGCGCAGAGCTACACGGCGCAGATGTACCGCGAACTCAGCGAAGAGTTCTCCATCAACTACCACGTCACCGGTTCGGTGCGGTTGGCCCACAGCAACGAACGCATGGCCGAGTTCCGCCATGTCACCTCCATGGCCAACGCGCAGGGCATGGGCTACGACATGCTCACCCCGGCCCAACTGCAGGAGATCTACCCACTCATCGAAACGCACGATCTCGTCGGCGCCTTGTGGGATCCGCTCGATGGCGACATCGACCCGTCGCAGGTCACCCAGGCACTCGCCACCCGCACCCGCAACATGGGCGGCCGCATCCGCCGCTACGAGCGCGTCATCGGCCTGGTACAGCATGCCAACGATCACTGGACCGTCACCAGCCGCAAGAAGGACGGCACCGAACACATCACCGACTGCGAGATCGTGGTCAATGCCGCCGGCTACCGCGCCGGTGAAGTGATGGAGCTGCTCGGCCGCCACCACCCCATCGCTCAGATGAGCCACCAGTACTACGTCACCGAGGAGATCGCCGAGCTTGCCGCACGCGAGTTCCCGCTGCCGCTCCTGCGCGACCCCGACACGAGCTATTACCTCCGCCAAGAGCGCAACAGCTACATCCTCGGGCCGTACGAGTGGAAGGCCACGGCCATGTGGCTGGATGGCATTCCCGACGAGTTCGCCAACATGCTCTGGAGCGAAGACCTCGAGCGCCTCGAGCCACAGATCCTCGACGCCGGCGAGCGCGTGCCGGTACTCGGCGAGGCCGGCATCGCCCGCGTGGTGAACGGTCCCATCCCCTACGCCCCCGACGGCTACCCCTACCTCGGCCCCGAGCGCGGCCTGCGCAACTTCATCCACTGCAACACGTTCAGCTTCGGCATCGCCCAGGGCGGCGGCGCCGGCCTGGTGACTGCCGAATGGATCCTCAAGGGCCGCCCGAGCTTCGACGTATGGGGCTGGGACCGCCGTCGCTACAAGGACTACGCCACCACCGAGTACACCATCGCCAAGGCGAAGGAGCTGTACCAGCACGAGTACGCGATGGGCTTCCCCAACAAGGAATGGCCGGCTGGCCGCCCGGGCTGGACCTCGCCGTTGTACGACACGTTGAAGGCCAAGGGCGCGCACTTCGGTGCACGCGGCGGCTGGGAGCGCCCCACGTGGTTCGACGCCACGGGCGAGGTTCCCACCGACGACTACTCGTTCTTCCGCACCCAGGCCTGGCGCGGCCCGGTGGGCGCCGAGTGCGATGCCGTGCGCAACCGCGTCGGCGTGCTCGACATGCCCGGCTTCACCAAGATCGAAGTGAAGGGCCCCGGCGCAGCGGCATACCTCGACGAACTGCTGTGCACGAAGCTGCCCCGCCCGGGTCGCATCACGCTTGCCTACGCACTGCTGCCCGACGGCAAGGTGCTCAGCGAGTTCACCGTGGCCAAGCTCGCCGACGACCACTTCTACCTCGTGGGCGCCGCTGGCGCGGAGTGGCACGACATGGACGTGCTGGAAGCAGCGCTGCCCACCGACGGCTCGGTCACGCTCACCAACATCAGCAAGGACTACGGCTCGCTGGTCGTGGTGGGCCCGCATGCCCGCGACGTGCTGTCGCAGGTCACCACCACGTCGCTGGAGAACGCCGACTTCCCGTGGCTGAGCCTGCGCGACATCGACACTGCGGTGGGCCCGGTGCGCACCCTGCGCGTCGGCTACGTGGGCGAACTCGGCTGGGAACTCCACGCCGCCAACGACCAGCTCGTGGCGCTGTATGAGGCCATCTGGAAGGCCGGCGAGCAGTACGGCATCGCCGACTTCGGTATCTACGCCGTCGACAGCCTGCGTCTCGACAAGGGCTACCGCGGGTGGAAGGGCGACCTGGAGATCGGCTTCTCGCCGTTCGACGCGTCACTCGACCGTTTCGTGGATCTCACCAAGCCCTCGTTTGTGGGTAAGGACGCGCTGGTGGCCGAGCACGCCGCCGGTTCGCCGTGGCGGTTCGTCAGCATGACCCTCGACGACGATGGCGACGCCGATGCACCGGCGCTCTCCAGCATCTTCGATGGCGACGAGCGCGTCGGTCTGGTCACCTCGGCCGGCTGGAGCTTCACCCTGAACAAGAGCATCGCCATCGGCTACGTGCGTCCGCAGTACGAGGCGCCGGGCACGAAGGTGGAGGTGCTCATCTACGGCAACCGCGTCACCGCCACCGTGGGCGCCGAGCCGCTGTACGACCCCACCAACGCCAAGCTCCGCGCCTGAGCGTGTCGGGCGACACAGAACACGTGTCTGTCCACCCATAAATCACAAGGTTGTCATTTCCCAGACGCTTGGAGTGGTCACTCCGTTTACCCGGCGCGGTCATTCTGCACCTGTGTCTGTGCCGAAGCGGTACCTCACCATCTGGTCGGGTCCTACGTTTCCCTACCCCGCAACGCTGAGCCTTGCCTCGGCCTTGGCAGCGGACCCCGACGCCGTCGTCGAGTTGCACATCTCCGGCCCGTTGCCCGACGACCCGAACCTTCGCCACCTCCTACGAACCCAGCCGCGACTGACCTGGCACCCGATCGACGAGGAGTCGCTGCTTTCGCCGACCGTGCGCCGGGTGTACGACCTGATCCCTTACGGCAAGCACGCCGCACGCAGCAATGTGCTTCGCATCGCGCTGCTCCACGAACGCGGCGGCGTTTACCTCGATCTCGACACATTCCTCCTCGAGCCACTGACCAACCTCGGAGTCGGCGCGTTCGCGGGCCTCGAGCGGGTGTGGGCGAGCGACCGGCAGCGGGTGGGTGGTCGTCTGCCGATCACGGCGTGGCCTGCCACCGCCGCCTGGGGCGTCGCCTGGTTCGCCAAGCGGATGGACACCATGGGGCTCCATGGCCGAGCGCGAATGTCGCAGAGGCTGCACGGCATCGATTCGATGCTGCACACCGAGCAGATGAACAACGCCGTGCTCGGGGCACCCGCAGGCAGTGCGTTCACTGAGGCGCTGCTGGCAGGGGTGAGCCGCCGGAGCCCAACTATTCGCTACGAACTCGGTCCGAACCTCGTCCACGACACCCTGGCCGCAAACCCCCGACTGGCCACGATCATGCCACCGAACGTGTTGTACGCCGTTCCGCCGGGCGAGAGCCACCGGTTCTTCGACGACCGCCTTCTCGAGCTTCCAGCCACAGCGAAAGTGGTCCACTACGTGAACAGCAACCACCGCAAACTGCTGGCGTCGATCCACCCGGGCGACCCACGTCTCGCTCGCCCGGAGGTCTTCTGGAGCCTCGCCAGCCGAACCGAAGAATGGATTCGCTCAACCTCGCTCGCGGAGGCCATCGCGTGAGCGACATGGTGAGCTGCCTCATGGTGACATGCAACCGCATGGATCTTGCTCGTCGATCGGTCGCTTGCTTCGAAGCCCAACAATGGGCCGACAAGGAACTCGTGATCGTCGACGACGGCCACCAGGACTACACGCCGATGCTGGCACCGTTCATCGACCGCGGACTCCGCATCCGCTACCACCGCATTGAGCGCCGCGAATCCGTACGCCTCGGCGAGTTGCGCAACCTGTCGCTCTCACTGGCCGACAGCGAGTGGTGCATGCAGTGGGACGACGACGAGTGGTATCACCCCGAACGCATCCGGGTGCAGATGGCAGCACGAGGAAGCCGCTCGGCAGTTGCACTGAAGTGGACGCTGATGCACCTCGAGTCGCCGCAGCACGGCACACTGACCTTCCGTTCGGACTCAGGCGTTGCCACACCGGGCACCATCCTTCACCGCCGCGACGCGGCCCGCTACCCGAACCTGTCGCGCAATGAGGACGGCGTGTACCTCGCCGCGTTACGCAAGCAGGGCATGTTCGTGCTCGGGGAAGCCCACTCGCACCTCTTCGTGAGGTGCTTCCACGGCGGTAACACGTGGGATGAGCAGCACTTCCTGAGTCGGCTGCATCGCCGCCCTCAGGACTGGTGGCCGTACCTCCGGGCCAAGGCGGCGAACGACCTCACCCTGCACCCAGCGTTCGCGCTCGACAGCCGAGAACTCCGAACCGTTCGAGCCATGCTCGCCTACAGATCCGAGCAAGCGGTCGTCACATGAGCAACCGAACGGCACTCGGGCGCTCGACCACCTTCGTGGCCGCCGGTCAGGCAGCGGTGAAGAGCACGCAACTCGTCGTCGCCCTTTTGCTCGTTCGTCTGTTGTCGGTCGACGCATGGAATCAGGTCGCCTTCGTGCTGTCGATTCACCTTGCGATCGTCACGTTCGGGGCCCTCGGGCTGCAGCACGGCCTGCTGTTCTTCGTCGCCCGCAACCCACAGCACGCTCGGCCGCTGGTGCTGCGCACTGCCGGCATCACACTCGGAGTCGGCTTGGCCGTCAGCGGGGTGCTGTGGCTGATCGCTGATGCCATCGGTCGCTCGCTGTCGGTGGCATCGGTCATTCCCACCATCGGGTTGGCAGCGGCATTCGAGCTGTGCACCGTCGGCTTGCCATCGGCACTCATTGCGTTGCAGCGCTTTCGGATCGCTGCCGCGTGGGACATCGTCAACTCGCTGGTCGTCGTGAGTCTCGTCGGCCTTGCGGCCGCCGGCAGCGGCACTGTGGAGGCTGTGGTCGGCGCACTCGCCGCTGCGGCCATCGTGCGACTCGTTGCCTTTGCGGCGCTCACCATGGCACTCCCGCGGCAGATCCCGTATGCAGCCACAACCACCATCAGCGCGCGCGAGCAGTTGATCTACTCGCTGCCGCTAGGACTCACGCTGGCAGCGAACGTGATCAACCGCACGATCGATAAGTGGTACATCGCCGCATTTGAGCCCTCCCAACTCGGCCGGTACACCATCGCAGCTCAGGAGATTCCACTACTCGCAGTGCTGCCATACGCCGGCGGTGCCGTCATCGCCACCGAGATGGCCCGGGCGTTCGGGCGCAGCGATACCGCAACAGCATCGACGCTCTGGCTGAACCAGACCCGATCGATGACGCGGCTCGTGGTGCCGATGACCATGGCGCTGATCCTCACTGCACCCGAACTGCTACGACTTCTCGTTGGCGCCTCATCGCCAATCATGGTGCTGACGTTCCAGTTGTTCACGGCTATCACGTTGCACCGCGTGGCCGAGTACGGCCTCTTGCTCCGGGTCGCCGGTCGACCGGGAGCAGTACTGAGTTCGGCCCTGGTCCTACTCGGCGCCAACATGGTGCTTGCGCTCGTCGGGGTCCTCATCGCCGGACCAGCCGGGGCAGCTGCCGGCACGCTCACCGCCAACGCGCTTGCCTGGATCTTCGTGCTCCATCGAATCAGCCAGGCACTTGGCACCTCGCTCCGACACTCGTTTCCGTGGCGCGAGTGGGCGGCCGCAGTGGCTGTCTCGGCCCTGGCGGCGCTCGCCGCCGGACGAATCGCAACGCTCGTGCATACGACGGCCGGCGCGCTGGTGGTGAAGGCGACCTGCTTCGCCACGCTCGTGATCGTGACAACCCACCTCGGGCGGCTGAAGGCGTTCGTCCGTCGGCCGAGTGTTGAGGAGGCAACGTGGCCATCGTCATGACCGGCCCTCGCGAGGTGGCGCACTCCGGCAGGGTCGAAGCTCTTCGCTGCGCGGTCCTGCGGCGACACCTGTTGCTGCAGGGCACAGCACAGGTAGCCGATGCTGCAACGACCATCACCATCGCGACGCTGCTCGTTCTCGAAACCGCGTCGTGGCGATCGCCGACCGAACTGGCGACGGCGCTGATCTTCGCCCTGCTTCCTGCAGCGCTCTGCCTGCCCATCGCGTGGCACGTCGCCGATGCCCCCGATCGCAGTAGCACGCTGGCGCGAACCCACCTCGTTCGTGCCGCCATCTGTCTGTCGGGGCTGATGGTCCTGCTCTCGTCGGATCGAATGGTCGGCTTCGTCATCATCGGCCTGATGACAGGAGCCCAGTCGGTGTCGTCGAGTGTTCGCGCCGCAGCATTGCCGTTCATCGTGCCCAACTCTCGCTTGCTCGCTGCGAACTCACTGTGCACACTCTCGGCCAAGGTGGCAGGCACACTGGGGGTTGCCGCTGCAATCGTCCTCGGACACGTGCATCCGTCCACCGTCTTCGTTGCTGCCGCGCTGCTGCACGTCGTGGCGACAATCGGTTACGCCACTTGGAACATCGACCTGGGCGGTCGGTGTATCACCGGTGCGACGGCTCCGAACCTCCGCCGAGCGTGGAGGCAACTCATGAGCGATGAGTTCGCCGCCAGATCGGCCTTCGCAGCGGTGGGCGGTCGCGGTCTGCTCGGGGCAGCGGTGATGATGCTCGCCATCAGCGCCGACCGCCATTACGGCATGGGCTCAGCCGGCTACGCCGCTGCGATCGGCATCTGTGCTGCGGGGGCGTTGTGCGGATCGGCGATCGGACCGTCCTGGAGTCGCAGAGCGGCCGGCCGGAAGTGGGCGAGGCGCACCGGGCAGATTGCGCTGGTGGCTGCGCTCGTCGCGTCTCTGACGCCGACGATGGGCACTTCCGCGGCGGTGGTCTTCATCTTCGCAGTCATGTTCGGCGCCCTGCGAAATCGGGCAGACACCACGGTGATGTCAGCCATCGACGACGTCGACCGCGGGCGCTTCTTCGCCATCTATGACGCCTCCTACCAGGTGACCTACCTACTCGGTGCGGTCAGCGCTGCTCTCAGCCCACTCGCAGGCGACCGACTGGGCCTCGGCGTGGTCGCCGGTCTCACCGTCGCCGCTACGGCAGCGATCGCCACGCGCAACCCGTCCCGACACGCCCCCTCCCAACCCCCGAGGACCGCACACCAATGCTGACGCTACGCCGTTCCAAGTCGACGGCCGCCGACCGACCGCTCCGGGTCGCCATCGTGGCGGAGTCGTTCCTACCCCAGATCAACGGCGTCACGAACTCCGTCGTGCGCACGATCGAATACCTGCGCTCGAACGGCCACCAGGTGCTCGTGATCGCCCCAGGACCCGGCCCCGATCGACACGGTGACGTGCAGGTCGTGCGAGTTGGGGCGATACGGCTACCGAAGTATCACGATGTCCGAGTCGGCCTACCCATCGCCCGGATCACGTCAATCCTGCGTTCGTTCCGGCCTGACGTGGTACATCTCGCGGCACCGACAGTGCTCGGTGCGGCCGGCATTCGCGCAGCGAAGAACCTCAGCATCCCAACAGTTGCCGTGTTCCAGACCGACCTAGAAGGTTTCGCCAAGCGGTACAAGCTCGGTGTCGCCGCACCGCTAATCCGGGCGTGGACACGCTCGGTGCACAGCCGGGCGAGCGTGACGCTGGCACCCTCCACGTCCTCCGCCTGGACCCTGCGCGCACACGGCGTGCCCCGCGTTCACCAATGGGCGCGCGGTGTGGACCTGCAACGGTTCTCGCCCCAGCACCGTTGTGACGACCTTCGCGCCACCCTCGCGCCGCGAGGCGAGATGATCGTCGGCTTCGTCGGGCGCCTCGCCAAGGAGAAGCAGATCAGTCGGTTGCGCGAGGTGGAGCGCCTTCCCGGAGTGCAACTGGTGATCGTCGGCGACGGACCCGAGCGGACTCGCCTGGAGCAGATGCTCCCGCGAGCGCATTTCACGGGGATGCTCCAGGGCGACGAGTTGGGCCGCCACTACGCCAGCTTCGACGTGTTCGTCCACACAGGTATCGACGAGACGTTCTGCCAGGCCGTCCAGGAAGCACTCGCTTCCGGTGTGCCAGTCGTGGCACCGGCAGCAGGCGGGCCCCTCGATCTGGTCACGCATGGTCACAACGGCTTCCTATGGAGCCCTGAGCAGCCAAGCATGCTGGCCGGCGCCGTGCAGCACCTCAGCGAGTCGCCACTGATGCGCCAGACGCTTGCTCACGCAGCTCGGCCCAGCGTTGAGCATCGGCCCTGGCCGGTGGTGCTCGCGCAACTCCTCTCGTGGTACGAGTTCGCGATCAACGACGGCGCCCACGTCGAGGTGTTGGCGGCATGACCGCCACTGTCGTCGTCTCGTTGCACGATGTGGCACCAGCAAGTCTCGAAGCGTCGCAACGGTGGCTGAGCTTGGTCGAGCGCCACGACATGGTTGCAAGCCTGCTCGTCATCCCCGGCATGTGGCGCGACCGCTCGCTCGCGACGAGCCCCGATTGTGTGCGTTGGCTACACCAAGCCACAGAGCGAGGGCACGAAGTGGTGCTGCACGGATGGGAGCACCGACAGTTGCCCGACTCCACCGCGTCGCGCGCCCGCCGTCTGCACTCGCAGGTGCGCGCGCGAGGCTGCGCAGAGTTCGCCACACTCCAACCCGACGCTGCGCAGCACCTTCTGGAGTTGGGTCTCGGCGCGCTTGCACACCAGGGCTTCCACCCCCACGGCTTCGTACCACCGGGATGGATGGCGCAGCGGTCCACCGACGACGTGTTGCGCGATCTCGGATTCGCCTACACCACGTCGCAATGGGAGGTCCGCGATCTGCAGCAACACACGGTGCACCGCATCCCGTCCACGTCACAACGCCCCGGGAGTCGGTTCACCAACATCGCCGCCAAAGCGATGCTGATGGCCAGTAAGCAGTTCGCAGCGAGACAGCGGCATCTCCGCATCGCGCTGCATCCCGACGATCTGCTCCACCCGACACTGGAGTCGATCACCGACGGGATGCTGTCGGCCGTCGCAACCGCGGGGCACCAATCACTCACCTACGAAACGATGCTCAAGTCGGTCTCGCCGATCGGCGCAGGAACCGCTCGATGA
The DNA here is from genome assembly GCA_903919455.1 of uncultured Acidimicrobiaceae bacterium. Lineage (GTDB taxonomy): Bacteria > Actinomycetota > Acidimicrobiia > Acidimicrobiales > Ilumatobacteraceae > UBA668. The sequence continues at coordinate 13,350 of CAIXIJ010000019.1, forward strand.
GAATCGTGCAACTGGCCAACTTCTACAGCCCCACGTCCGGTGGCCTCGGCACCATGCTGCGGTCGCTGGCCCAGGGCTATACCAATGCGGGCCACGAGGTCGTTCGGGTGGTTCCCGGACCGACTGACAAGGAATGGCACGACGGCACGGCCACCGTCATCGAGATCGGCGCTCCATTGCTGGGCTCCACGGGCTACCGAATGATCCGTTCAACGAGCACAGCCGAACGGGTGCTGCGATCGCTCAAGCCAGCGGCGATCGAGTTGTCCGACAAGGCAACCCTCGTCGGACCGGCCTTCGCTCAGCGACCCAACGGGACGCGAGTCGTGCTCATCTCCCACGAACGACTCGACGCCATCCTTCGCCCGAGGCTGCCCAAGCAAGTGCCGCTCGAGAGGATGGCCGACTGGTGGAATCGTCGCCTAGAACGACGCGTCGACGCCATCGTCTGCGCCAGTGCATTCGCTGCGGAGGAGTTCGATCGCATCGGCTCAAGTCGCGTGCACCGCATCCCCCTCGGCATCGACCTCGACACCTTTCGTCCTTCGCCGTTGGCCCGCACAGCTGCGGACGGCACCATTCGGCTATCGCTAGTGAGCCGCCTGTCGCGGGAGAAGTGTCCGGAACTCGCCGTCGAAACCGTCCGAACGCTGGTCGAGCGAGGAGTGTCGGTCCGGCTCGACATCGCGGGCGATGGGCCACTGCTACCCGAACTGACCGCGCTCGCCGCCGGACTGCCAGTGCACTTTCATGGCCACCTCGGCTCTCGAGCCGACATGGTCAGATTGCTGCAGCGAACCGACGTGACCCTGGCCACCTGTGGTGTCGAGACCTTCGGACTCGCCGCCCTCGAGTCGATGGCGTGCGGCACGCCCGTCGTCGCCGCACACGGCGGTGGCCTTCCTGAACTCATCGCGCCAGGCACAGGCGAAGTGGCTGCGCCGAACGGGATCGCATTCGCCGAGGCCGTCCTGCGTATGGTGGCGAACGACCGCCAAGCCAACGCCCGTGCGGCGAGACGACAGGCCGAACTCTTTCCGTGCCACGCAACGGTGACCGGCATGCTGCGCCTCATGGCGGGTGCTCCGAGCGTCGAGGTGCCCGTCGGAGTCTTGGCCCGATGACCGCCCTCGCCTCGGTCACCGTTCGACCACTCGGTCCGAGCGACGACGCAGCCGTCATCGACATCTTCGGAGCGACGATGCTGCTCGGTCGTCGAACCGAAGCTCCGCTCGCCCTGTTCGACCGCTATGCCGACCTGTGCCTCGGCTGGTACCTCGGCCCCGGACGGGCCGACGCGGCTGTCGCGTCGATCGACGGCGAGATCGTCGGCTACGCGCTCGTATGTGCCGACTCGGTCGGGCAAGCGAAGTGGGTTCGACGCCACACTCCTTCCTTGATGACCACCGTCGGCGGCCGGCTTGTTTCCGGACGATTGGACCGATTCAGCCGCAGCTTCTATTCGGGCAGAGCGCGAGACGCCAGGACGCTGTGGAAGTCGGGGAGCGCTCCACCGTTCCCTGTGCACGCTCATCTGAACGTGCTCCCCCACGGCCGCACCGGCACGGTCGCCCTCCATCTTCGGGACCACATCGACGAACGGGCGAGATGCTCCGGCTCACCGGGCTGGTGGGCCGAGATGAACGCGATCGATGGGCGCCGCGAGCGGGCACTCGAGCGCCTCGGACTGCACGTCATGAGCCGGCAGCGCAGCGAAACCATGAGTTCACTCCTCGAGCGCGAGGTTGTTCGACTGACGTTGCACCGGCCGCTGACACTGCCTGGCTGAGCGCCGCCCCCAACCCGGGCTCGGCTTGCGCGCCATACTCGCGGCATGACCTTCACCGTCACACCGGTCACGCCGCACTGCGGAGCCGAGATTCTCGGCCTTGATCTTCGCGAACCGAACACCGCCAACACCACAGTGCTGCAGGACGCGCTGGCCGCGCACTCGGTGGTGTTCGTACGCGACCAATACCTGTCACTGGAGCAACAGGTGGCCCTCACGAGCGCTCTGGGCGATGTGTTGCGCGTGCCGTTCATCAAGCACCTCGACGAGCACCCTGATGTGATCGCCGTGCTGAAGGAGCCGGACGAGCGCAAGATCTCCACGTTCGGTGGCACCTGGCACTCCGACTTCTCGTTCCTCGAAGAGCCGCCGAGCCTCACCCTGCTGCAGGCCGTGGAGTTGCCCGAGGTGGGTGGCGACACGCTGTGGTCGTGCCAGTACGCGGCCTACGAAGCGCTCTCCCCCGGCATGCAGCGATTGCTCGACCCGCTGTCGGCGGTGCAGACGGCATGGCCTCACGGCACCCGCGGCCCCGGGCCGAATGCTGCCGTGAGCAAGTCGGTGGTGATGACTCGCAACGACCCCACGGCTGATCGCGAGGTGCTGCACCCGGTGGTGCGCGTGCACCCGGTGACCGGCCGAAAGGCGCTCTTTGTGAACCCCGTCTACACACAATGGTTCGAGGGAATGACCGAAGCAGAGTCTCGGCCGTTGCTGCAGTACCTCTTCGACCACGCCACCCGCCCCGAGTTCACCTGCCGCTTGCGCTGGACCCCCGGCACGCTGGCCATCTGGGACAACCGCTGCCTGCTGCACCTCGCCATCAACGACTACGACGGAAGCCGCCGTCTGCTGCACCGCACCACCGTCGCCGGCACCCGGCCCTCGCGATGACCATCGCTCGATCGGATCGCGCCCGCTCGGTGGCGCGGGTCGTCCTCGGTATCGGGCTCATCTTCGCCGGCATCGGCCACCTCACCTTCGCCCGCACGGACTTCCAGGCGCAGGTGCCCGATTGGGTCGGGATCGACAAGAACGTGGTCGTCATCGTGTCGGGCTTCGTCGAGATCTCGCTCGGTGTCGCCCTGATCGTCGTACGACGCCATCGAGCCCTGCTCGGCCTTGCGGTGGGTCTCTTCTTCATCGCCGTGTTCCCGGGCAACATCAGCCAATTCATCGACGGTCACGATGCGTTCGGCTTGCACTCCGATGCCGCGAGACGCGCCCGACTGTTCTTCCAACCCGTCCTCGTCGCCTGGGCGTGGTGGTCCACGAACGCCTTCGACCGCCTCCGCGGCGACCGGAGTGCGTGACGGCACGAACCGGACCCGACCTAGGGTCAGCGAGTGGACGAGAGGGCGACGGCGACGGGGGTGACGGCGTCGGCGGCTTCCTTGGCGTGGTAACTGCTGCGCGTGAGCGGGCTGGCCTCCACATGGCCGATGCCCAGGGCAGTGCCCAACGTGGCCCAGCGCTGGAACTCGGATGGCTCCACCCACCGCGCCACCGGCAGATGGTTGCTGGTGGGCCGCAGGTACTGGCCGATCGTGACAATGTCGACCCCGACGGTGGCGAGATCTGCGAGCAGACCGTCAACCTCCTGCACGGTCTCGCCGAGGCCGACCATCAGACCCGACTTGATGGTGAGGCCAGCCGCCTTCGCTCGGGCCAGCACCGACAGGCTGCGGGCATACCCGGCCGAGGGTCGCACCGCGCGCTGCAGACGGGACACGGTCTCGATGTTGTGGTTGAACACGTCGGGCCGGGCATCGAACAGCAGTTGCAACGACGCGTCGTCGCCCTTGGCATCGCTCACCAACGTCTCCACGTTGGTGCCCGGGCGAGCATCGCGGATGGCGTGCACACACGCCGCGACGTGGGCGAAACCGCCGTCGGCGAGATCGTCGCGGGCCACCATGGTGAGCACTGCGTGCTGCAGATTGCTGAGCGCCACGGCGGCGGCCACCCGACGCGGCTCGTCGGCATCGGGGGCCATCGGCTTCTGCGTGTCGACCAGGCAGAAGCCGCAGGCACGGGTGCACCGCTCGCCGAGCACCATGAAGGTGGCGGTGCCGGCAGCCCAGCATTCGCTGAGGTTCGGGCAACCGGCCTCCTCACAGACCGTCACCAAGCCGTGGTCGCGCACGGTCTTCTTCATCGCCAACACATCGGTACCCAACCGCACTCGCGGGCGCAGCCACTCGGGTTTGCGTTCCGATATTGCCAGCCCCTCGGCCACACCGGCGGCTTCGAGACGAGCCAGTGCTCGGCCCGTGGCACCGGGTCCTTCGCCTCGCGAGAACGGAGCGAGGTCGGCTGGCGCGTGCTTCCATGCCACGTCTTGGCGCTCGATGGCGCCATCGCCCCAGATAGCCGCGGCACGCTTCGCCACGATGTGGGCGACGGCTTCGAGCGACACGTCGACGCCCTCCTCGGCGAGCGAGGTGACCGGCTTGTGGCCGATGCCGCACGGCACGATGTAGTCGCGCATGTAGCGCATGTCGGTGCGCACGTTCAGCGCGAAGCCGTGCATCGTGCGGTTGTTCGCCAGCCGCACACCGATGGCGCATATCTTGCGCGGGTTGGGACCGCTGACGCCCACCCACACGCCGGGGTACTCATCGAGACAGCCGACGTCGGCCACACCCAACTCTTCCAGCGTGCCCACGGCAAGACGTTGGATGGCACACACATGGTCGCTCGCACCCAACGCATTGGGCACGTTCACAATGGGGTACCCGACCAGTTGACCCGGTCCGTGGTACGTCACGTCGCCACCCCGCTTCACACTCACCAGCTCGGCCCCCACCGACACCGGATCGACGAGCACGTTGGTGGACAGGTCGGCCCGCGGGCCGTGGGTGAACACGTGCGGGTGTTCGAGCAGCAGCAGATGGTCGAGCGTGCCGTGCTCGAACATCGACTGCTGCAGTGCCAGCGCCTCGCGATACGGCACGCGCCCGAGCCAACGGACGCGCAGCGGACCGGGGGCGACCATGGCTAGAGCTCCTGGCCCCAATCGCGGGTCTCGAGGATCTCCTTCACGCGGCTGAGGAAGTTCGCCGCATACGCACCGTCGAAGCCGCGGTGATCCCAGGTCATCGCCAGGTGACCCACGGGATGCACGACGATGGCCTCGGTACCGTCGGGCAGCACCGCCACCACTGGCTTACGCACGATGGCATCCGTGGAGAGGATGGCCACCTGCGGCTGGTTGATGATGGCCATCGTGAGCACGCTGCCCGACGAGCCGTTGTTGGTGATGGTGAACGTGCCACCGCTGATCTCGTCGGGGCTGAGCTTGCGGCTGCGGGCACGGTTGGCGAGATCGGAGATCTCACGAGCGATGGCACGCAGGCGCTTGGTCTCGGCCGAACGCACCACCGGTACCAGCAGGCCCTGGTAGTCGAGGTCCACCGCGATGCCGACGTCGATGTAGTTGTGCACCACCAGTTCGTCGTCGCCGACGCTGGCGTTGAGGTGCGGGAACTCGCCGAGCGCATCCACCACCGCGCGGGTGATGAACGGCAGGTAGGTGAGGCTGAACCCCTCCGACGACTTCCACTCGCCCTTCACCCGGTTGCGGGTGGCATCGACGTTGGCGTAATCCACCTCCACCACGCTGAACGCATGGGGGCTGACCGACTTGCTCATCACCATGTGACTGCCGGTGAGCTTGCGAATCTTGCTGAGCGGCACCGACGTGTCGCGCTCACCCGAATGCACGGCCGGGGCAGGCGCCGGAGCGGTGACCGCGGGTGCAGGTACGGGTGCGGGTGCAGGAGCCGGAGCGACCGGAGCCGGGGCCGGGGCCGGGGCCGGGGCCGGGGCCGGGGCCGGGGCCTCAACCGCTGCAGCCGGAGCGGGCGCGGCGGCCGGGGCTGCCAGCGCGATCTTGTCGATGTGATCCAGCACATCGTCGCGAGTGATGCGGCCTCCGGGGCCGGTGCCGGTGATGGCATCGGGGTTGATGCCGTGGTCGGCGACGAGACGGCGCACCACAGGCGACAGCAAACGACTGTCGCCGGTGAGGGCCTCCATTGCCGATGACGTCGCCTCCGCCACCGGCGCGGGCGCCGGTGCAGGAGCAGGTGCAGGTGCCTCGACCACAGGGGTCGGAGCCGGAGCGGGGGCAGGCGCTTCAACCACAGGCGCCGGGGCCGGAGCCGGGGCTTCCACGACCGGGGCGGGCTCCGGGGCAGGCGCCGGAGCAGCGCCAGCGTCGGCAGCACCGACGACGGCGATGATGGCACCCACGGGCACCGTGTCGCCCTCGTTGGCACGAATCTCGAGCACCACACCGGCCACTGGCGACGGCACCTCGGTGTCCACCTTGTCGGTGCTCACCTCGAAGAGGGCCTCATCGGCGGCAACGCTGTCGCCCACCTTCTTGAACCAGCGGGTGATGGTGCCTTCGGTGACGGTCTCGCCCAGTTGCGGCAGGGTGACGTCGGCCATGGTGGGTAACTCCTCGTGAGTGTCGAAAGATCGGGATCAGGCGTTCAGGCTGCGGCCGGTGAGCGACAGCATGGTTTCGCCGAACAGTTCGGTGAGGCTGGGGTGCGGCTGGATGAACTCGGCCACCTCGGCAACGGTGGCTTCCCAGTTCACGGCAAGGTAGCCGCCGCTGAGCTGCTCGGTGACCCACGGGCCCACCATGTGTACGCCCAGCACTTGTCCGGCCGAACCATCGGCGTTCTTCTTGGCGATGATCTTCACCAGACCGTCGAGTTCGCCCAGGATCTGCGCACGGCTGTTGGAACGAAACTGGTGCTTGGCCACCACCACGTCGTGGCCGGCCTCGCGGGCGGCTTCCTCACTGGGTCCGGCGAATGCCACTTCCGGGTGGCAGTAGATGGCCCAGGGCACACGGTCGTAGGCGATGGGCATGGGGCCCTCATCGAGAATGTGCTTGGTCACCAGAATGGCCTCGGCGTAGCCGACATGGGCGAGGGCCGGAGTGTTGATGAGGTCGCCGATGGCGTACACACCCGGCTCGCCGGTGCGGCAGTACTGGTCCACCTCCACGAACCCGCGATCGCTCACCTTCACGGCCGTGCCCTGCAGACCGAGATGATCGGCGAATGGGCGGCGGCCGATGCTGACCACCACGGCATCCACTTCGAGTTGCTGCTCGACGCCGTCGTCGCCGGCGAAACGCACGGTGGTGCCGCCGCTGCCGTTCGGCGTATGACCGTTCACCTTCACGCCGGTGCGGATGTCGATGTTCTTCTTCTTGAAGCTGCGCACCACCACGTTCGCCACGTCGGCGTCGAGGCCGGGCAGCACCTTGGGTAGCCCTTCGAGAATGGTGACGGTGGAACCGAGGTCGGCGAAGGTGCTGGCGAACTCGCACCCGATGGCACCGCCACCGATGACCGCCACGCGCGCCGGCAGGTGATCGAGCATCAGCACTTCATCACTGGTCATGATGGGCCCACCCGGCTCGAAGCCGGGGATGGTGCGTGGCACGGAACCCGCAGCGAGCAACACGTTCGTGCCCGTGATGGTGGACGTGCTGCCATCGAGGTGCTGCACCGTGACGGTGCGGTTCGCGCCCAGCGACCCAGTTCCTTCGAGGACGGTGATCTTCTTCGACTTCATGAAGCCGCCGAGGCCCTTCACGATGCCGTCGACGATCTTGGTCTTGCGAGCCTGGATGGTGCCGAAGTTCACGACCGGCGCGCTGGACTCGATGCCGAACTCGCCTGCGTGAGCTACATGGCGCTGCACCGCTGCGGACTCCAGAAACGCCTTGGCCGGAATGCAGCCACGGTTCAAGCAGGTGCCACCGAGCGAGCCCTTCTCCACGACGGCCACGTTGAGGCCTGCAGAGGTGGCGTAGAGCGCCGCCCCATATCCGCCGGGGCCGCCGCCGATCACTACGAGATCGAACTGCTCTTCCATCGATTCCTGCTCCAGTTCCGTACGCTGGCGAAGATCTTGAAGCGGCAACGGTATCGGTTCGAGGCGCAGGTCGCAGATGGTGGTACCGATTACACCAGTTTCCAGCGAGCCGATTCGGTGGCTCGGTGGAACACCAACAATCGATCGCCGGGCTCGATGGTCGCCGATCCGAACGTGAGCGTGCACGTGACCGGAGCCACCGTGAAGCCGGTGCACGCCTGCTGTCCGCGCTGGTTCGGTTCGGCGGTGGCGCCGGGACCCACCAACGTGAACCCGTTCAGCCCAGCGGGGTCGTCGACACCGGCCAGTGTGACGGTGACCGTGGTGACGCCGTCAACCTCTTCGAAGGCCGTGACGGTGACGTTGGCATCGCCCGCCGTGCCGGTGTCGCCGATGGCCAGGATGGGCTGGGTGTCCTGACCAGCGAGCCGAAGGATCTGCACGGTGCCGGCGATGAGAATGGCCAATCCGCACGTGACGGCGAGCAGGAGCAACGTACGGGTCCGCATGGCGAACTCAGGCTAGGGGCGGTACCGTCGTGCTCCATGCGTAGATTCGTCGCCGCTGCCGCCCTCGTGGCGCTCGCCACATCGATGCTCAGCGCCTGCGGCTCCGACCCGCAGGACGGTGCAGCCGGCCCAACCAACTCGGTCGGGGCCAACAGCCAAGGCAGCTCGGCACAGGCCCTCGCGTTCGAGGCGCCATTGGTGGGTGGGGGCAACCTCGACTTCCGTACCCTCAGCGACACCACGGTGGCGCTGTGGTTCTGGGCGCCCACTTGAAGCACCTGCAACCGTGAAGCCCCCTCGGTCGAGGCGGCGAGCAAGCAGTACGCCGGCAAGGTGCAGTTCATCGGTGTTGCCTGGTACGGCGATGATGCGTCGTTCAACGGGTTCATCAGCAAGCACGGCCTCACGTTCCCGCAGGTCAGCGACGACCCGGGCGATGTGTTCACACGGTTCGGCGTGCCATCGCAGCCCGCTCTGGTGGTGATCCACCCCGATGGCAGCGTGGATCAACATCTCGGTGCACTCGACGAGTCGCAACTGACCGCATGGTTGGGTTCGCCGGGCGCGTAGGCTCGCCCCTATGGGTCTGCGCGATCTCGCCAAACGTCTCTCCGCCTCCGTCGAACAGATCGACGAAGAACGTCTGCAGGACCGGTTCTCCGGTCTGCTGCTCACGCCACTCGGCGACCTGAAGGCCAGGGTGCCTGCCCGAGTGGGTGGCGAGGTGTCGCGTACGCGAATCGTGCCCCGCTCCGGAGTGGCGTCGTTCGAGATCACCGTCGCCGATGGATCCGGCACGGCGGTGGCGGTGTTCACGGGCCGCCGCTATGTGGCGGGCCTGGAGCACAACCGAGCCGTGGTACTCGAAGGCGTGGCCCGCAGCGAACGCGGCCGCCTGGTGTTGATGAACCCTGCCTACACGCTGCTCCCCTGAGCAGCCGGGGCGTCAGCCCACGAGCAGGTCGCGCACCGCGTCTTCGCTCTCAGAGGTGACCAGCACCAGCACTTCGTCGCCGAGACGCAGAATCGTGTCGCCACGAGGCACCACGACCTTCTCGTCGCGCAGAATCGCCACGACCGTGGTGTCGCGAGGGAAACCGAGTTCGGCGATCTCCTTGTCGGCTGCCGGGGAGCCCTCAGCCAGGGTCACTTCGGCCAACTTGGCGCGGCCACCCTCGAACGACAGCAGTCGCACGAACGAACCCACGCTCACGGCCTCCTGCACCAAACCGGTGATGAGGTGCGGGGTGCTGACCGAAACGTCGACACCCCAGGTCTCGTTGAACATCCACTCGTTGTTCGGGTTGTTCACTCGGGCCACCACGCGGGGCACCGCAAACTCTTGCTTGGCGAGCAGCGACACGACGAGGTTGTCCTCATCGTCGCCAGTGACCGCCGCAACCACGTCGGCCTGCTCGAGGCCAGCATGCTTCAGCGTGTCGATGTCGCACGCGTCGCCCTTCACCCAGGAGGCGGCATCAATGGTGCTGCCGTGACGGCCCACCACGTCGGTGTCGTTGTCGATGATGGTGACGGAATGGCCGCTGCCCACGAGCTGTTCGGCGATGAAGCGGCCCACGCTGCCGCCGCCGGCGATGACGATGTTCATGGCGGACTCCTAGTGGCCGTGGCCGGATGACGGCGCAGCGGTGTGCTGATCGAGAATGGAAATGGCGTCGTGCGCTACTGCGAGGTACACGACGTCGCCTTCCTGGACGACCAATTGGTCGTGCGGCAGCATGGCCGAGCCGAGACGGCTGACCGCCACCAGCCGCATGCCGTCGCGCTCCAGTTCGGAGGCCTGATGCCCCGCCCACGGACGCCCGAGCGTGCGCTCCACCAACGACACCTTGGCGCTGGGGTCGATCCATTCGACAGCGGCTTCGTTGGGTACCAGGCGGCGCAGCACGCGCTCGGTGGTCCAGAGCGCTGGCGCCACGGTGGCAATACCGAGGCGCTGGTAGATGGCGGCGCGGCGCGGGTCGTAGATACGGGCGACGACGTGTTCGATGCCGAACGTTTCGCGAGCGACCCTGGCGACGAGGATGTTGGAGTTGTCGCCGTTCGTGACGGCGGCCACCGCTTCAGCCCGCTCGATGCCGGCCTGCACCAGCAGGTCGCGGTCGAAGCCGATGCCAGCGAACGTCTCGCCCTTGAAGCCGACGCCGAGACGTTCGAACGCCGACTTCTTGCGGTCGACGACGGACACAGTGTGCCCCTCCTCGAGGAGGTTGCGAGCGAGCGACGAGCCAACACGCCCGCACCCCACGATCACCACATGCACGATCTCTCCCTTCGGCGCAATGCCAACGGGCACCTTATCCATGCGTAGGCTCCGGTACACATATGCTCCAATCTCTGAAGCGCCTCGTCATCGGCCGTCCTATCGCGACCGCCGACGAAGGTCACCAACGGCTGAGTAAGAAGATCGCCCTACCGGTTTTCGCCAGCGATGCCATCTCTTCCACCGCCTACGCCACCGACGAAATCCTCGTCGTTCTGCTGCTGCAGGCCTACGTAGGCAACAAGGCGTGGGGGCCGATCATCCCCATCGCCATCATCGTCTGCATCCTCCTCGTCATCGTGGTGGCGAGTTACCGGCAGACCATCCACGCCTACCCCAGCGGCGGCGGCAGCTACATCGTGTCGAAGGAGAACCTCGGCACCATTCCGTCACTGGTGGCCGGGTCGTCGTTGCTCGTCGACTACATCCTCACCGTGTCGGTGTCGGTGGCTGGCGGCGTGCTCGCCATCCGCACGGCCACCGGCCTCGGGCACGAGTGGGCGGTGCCATTGTGTCTGATCTGCGTGGTGGTGATGACGCTCGCCAACCTTCGCGGGTTGAAGGAGTCCGGCGCACTGTTCGCCGGCCCTACGTACTTCTACGTGGTGATGCTCGTCATCCTCATCTTCACGGGCCTCTACCGCATCTTCGTGCAGCACGTCGGCCCGATTCCCGAGAGCATGCTGTCGAAGGAGGCCGTCGAGGCCAGCAAGCTCACCGGCGGACTCGGCCTGTACATGCTGCTCCGTGCGTTCTCATCGGGCGCCGTGGCGCTGTCGGGCGTGGAGGCCGTGTCGAACGGCGTGCCTGCGTTCAAGAAGCCCGAGGCCAAGAACGCCGCCAACACACTCGTGGTGATGGCCGTCATCCTCGGCACCTGCTTCCTCGGCGTCAGCATCCTGGCGTCGCACCTGAAGCCCTATCGCGGCGAGAGCGACGGCAACGGCCTCGGTCTGATGGCCGAGTATCTCTACAACGGCAAGGGCTTCATGTTCTGGGCCACGATGATCGGCACCTTCGCCATCCTCATCCTGGCGGCCAACACCGCCTACGCCGACTTCCCGCGGTTGTCCAGCATCATCGCCAAGGACGGCTTCCTGCCGCATCAGTTCGCCAACCGTGGCGACCGACTGGTGTTCTCCAACGGCGTGCTGTTCCTCGCCGGTGTGGCCAGCATCTTGATCATCGTCTTCAACGGCGATATCTCGGCGCTCATCCCGCTCTACGCCTTCGGTGTGTTCATGGGCTTCACGCTCAGCCAGGCGGGCATGGTGATGCACCACATCAAGCTGAAAGAACCGCGCTGGAAACTGAGCCTGGCCGTCAATGCTGTCGGCGCAACCACCACGGGCCTCATCGCCGGCATCGTGGTGGTGTCGAAGTTCACCGAGGGCGCCTGGATTCCTGCCGCACTCATCCCGGTGATGGTGTTCATCTTCTACTCCATCGGCAAGCACTACCAGCACGTGAAGAAGTCATTGGCAGTGCCGGTGGGCTACAAGGCCCAACGCCACACCCACTACGTGGTGGTGCTGGTGGGCAAGGTGAACCGCGGTGTCCTCGACGCCATTGGCTACGCCCGCAGCCTGTCGCCGGAGCGCATCATCGCGTTGTCCGTGGTGCAGGACCCGGAGGAAGAGCGACGCCTGCACGAGCAGTGGGACGAATACGACATCCCGATCGAACTGCACACCGTGTCGTCGCCCTACCGCGAACTCACCCGACCCGTGTTCAGCTTCCTCGACGAAATCGATCAGGAACGCGACGACGACATCATCACCGTCGTGATTCCCGAGTCCGTCACGAAGGTCAGCAGCCAGTGGCTGCACAACCAGTCGGCGCTCGCCCTGAAGGCTCGCCTGCTCTACCGTCCGCACACCGTGGTGGTGAGCGTGCCCGTTCACGTGGACTGATCGCCGCACGGGGCGACATTTTCGCCCCTCGGGCGTACGGTGGCGGTATGCGAGTGATCATCACCGGGGCTTCGGGCCTCATCGGTACTGCACTGTCGTCGGAACTGCGCACCCTCGGGCACGAGGTGGTGGCGTTGGTGCGTCGCCCCGCCAAGAGCGACGCCGAAGTCCAGTGGGACCCAGCCAAGGGTGAGCTGTCGAGTGAAGCCTTGGCCGGGGCCGACGCCGTGGTGAACCTGGCTGGTGCTGGCATCGGCGACCACCGCTGGACCGACGATTACAAGCGGGAAATCCTCGATAGTCGGGTGAAGGGCACCACGTTGTTGGCCGAGCGAATTGCCGAGTGCAGTCAGCGCCCCGGCGTGCTCTTGAACGGCTCCGCCATTGGCGTCTATGGCGCCAGCGACACCGCCGAGTTCACCGAGGCTTCCCCCGCTGGCACCGGTTTCCTGGCCGACGTCTGCGTGCAGTGGGAAGCTGCCACTGCAGCAGCAGTCGCTGCGAACGTGCGCGTTGCACATCTGCGTACCGGCATCGTGCTCACGGCCCGCGGTGGCGCCTTGAAGAAGATGCTGCCGCTGTTCAAGCTTGGTGTGGGTGGCAAGTTCGGCAAGGGCAACCAGTGGCAGAGCTGGATCTCCCTGCACGACGAAGTGGGCGCCATCGTGCACCTCCTCACCGCCGACGTGCATGGCCCGGTGAACCTCACGGCGCCGGCGCCCGTCACCAGTGCAGAGTTCGCACACACACTCGGCAAGGTGCTGCATCGCCCAGCCAAGCTGCCAGTGCCGAGCTTCGGCCCGAAGCTGCTGTTGGGCGGCGAACTCGCCGATGCCCTGCTGTTCACTGGCCAGCGTGTGCTGCCCACGATGTTGCAGCGCTCGGGCTACACCTTCCAGCACAGCACGCTGGAATCGGCGTTGCGCGACGCTCTCACCTGAGCCGCAGCAGCGTCACTGATCGCCGGTATCCACACCGGGCCAGCGAACCAACGCCTCGGCCAGATCGAGCCGCCAGGTACCGGGTTCGGCCGGCCAATCAGCGCATGGCACTGCCCACATGATCTCGAACTCCAGACCGTCCGGGTCCTTCCCATAGAGGCTCTTGCTCACTCCGTGATCACTTTCACCCGTGAGCGCACCGGCCTCCAGCAACCGGGATCGCACGGCCACCAATTCTTCCAAGGTGCCCACTTGCCATGCCAGGTGATACAGCCCGACGGAATGGGGTGCGGCGGCCCTAGCGCCCACCTGCATCAACGCCAGGTCGTGGTCGTTGCTGGAACCATCGGCCTGCAGGAAGAACGCCTGATCACCGAGACCGAAGCGCACGGTGAAACCGAGGACCTCGGTATAGAACGCAGCCGAACGAGCGGCGTTGCTGACGTACAGCACGGCATGATTCAGACGCTTGATGGCCATCACGTTCTCCTTGCTCCCGGGGAGGTTTCCATCGCCGACGAGTGTGACCGCAGCAACACTCTTGCACTTGGCGCAAACGCCCCCGCGCCACTATTTGCGCGTGCAAGCAAATCTACGAGAGATCGTTGCCGATCACAACTGTTCGCTGCGCAACCGTCTGACTAGGCTGCGGATATGACGACGCAATGGCTCACCGAGACCGAGCTTCGTTCATGGCAGAACTTCATCACCAGCGTCCACGACCTGATGTCGGCGCTCGAGTCTGCGCTCACACCGCACGGACTCACCATGGGCGACTACGAAGTGCTCGTGTACCTCTCTGAGGCAGAGAAGCAAAGGATGCGCATGCGCGACCTGGCGGCCGCCCTGCAACTCTCCCCCAGCGGCCTCACGCGTCGCCTCGACGGCATGGTGAAGAACGGCTGGGTGCAGCGAGCCGGGTGCGACGAGGACAAGCGAGTGATGTGGGCACACCTCACCGCCAGCGGTGCGGAGAAAATGACGGCGGCCGCTCCCGACCACGTGGACAGCGTGCGGCGCTTCGTGATTGCGCCCATCGGCCCCGAAGGCGTGGGCCAACTCGGCAACGTCTTCGGCCTCATCCGCGAAAACCTTCAACGCTCCCGGTCGATCTGATCATGCCGCTGTCGCTTCCCAAGGGCTTCCGCGCGCACGTCACGAACGTGGGAGTAAAGGATCACACCGACGACTTCACGGTCGTTGCCGCCGACACGGTGTGCGCCGCGGCCGGTGTGTTCACGCAGAGCTCCTTTGCTGGCCCCAGTGTGCTGTTGAGTCGCAGGCATCTCGCCAGCGGCACCGCCCGCGCGATGGTGGTGATTTCCAAGAACGCCAACGTTGCCACCGGCGACCAAGGCATGAGCGACGCCGAGGAAGTCGTGGCCGGCGTGGCAGCAGCCTTGGGCTGCGACGCCGCCGACGTACTGATCGCGTCCACCGGTGTCATCGGACGCACGTACCCGATGGAGCGCATTCGCGCCGGCCTTGCAGCCATTCCATCCTCGCTACCGGGCACCGATGCCGAGGCCGTGGCTCGCGGCATCATGACCACCGACACCGTGCACAAGACGGCGTCAGCCACCGCCGGAGATGCCACCGTCGTTGGCGTCGCCAAGGGCGTGGGCATGATCGAGCCCAACATGGCCACGATGATCGCCATGGTGTTCACCGATGCACAGGTCGGTTCCACCGATCTCGATCGATTGTTCCGTTCAGTTGCCGATCGCACCTTCAACTGCGTGAGCGTCGACACCGACACATCCACCAGCGATACGGCCGTCGTGCTCGCCAGCGGGGCCGCAGGGCCGGTCGACCTCGCCTCGCTGGAGGCAGCGCTGCTCGAGGTATGCACCTCGTTGGCCAAGCAGATCGCGTACGACGGCGAGGGCGCCACCACACTGATCGAAGTGATCGTGGATCAGGCAGCCGACATCGCACAGGCGAAACGGGTGGCGAAAGCCATCGTGAACTCCCCACTCATGAAGACCGCCGTGCATGGAGCCGACCCCAACTGGGGACGAGTCGCAATGGCGGTCGGCAAGAGCACCACGGCCGATGAAGTGGACCAGAACCTCGTGGTCATCCGCTTCGGCGAGCAAGAGGTCTACCCCGCCCAACTCGGTGCAGCCGACCTCGCCGCGCTGTCGCAGTACATGCGCGGCGCAGAGGTACGCATCCATGTGACCCTGGCCACGGGGGGCGACGCCACCGCAACAGTGTGGGGTTGCGACCTCACCGACGGCTACGTGCGAATCAACGCCGACTACACCACTTGAGACGGTACGTCTGAGCGACGCGAAAGGGGCGGTGCCGATGGCACCGCCCCCTTCAGTTTCGTACTCGATGCCAGGAACTCAGGTGTGCACGTTCAACGGCGACATCATGTCGTTGTCCTCGTGCTCGAGGATGTGACAGTGGAACACGTAGTTGCCGGTGAACCGCTGCGTTGCTGCACTCTTGGTGTCACCAACGAACGGCGCCGGGATGCCGGCGGCAGTGCCGCCGAACGGCACGATGATGCGGGTGACCGTGCCCGGCAGCGAAATGATGGTGTCCTTCCACCCAGCCTCGTTGGCGGACGGCCCGGTGATAGCTCCATCGAGATACGGCGCGGCCGACGGTGCGGGCCAGGGGCCCGTGCCGGCAACTTCCGGGTTCGACAACCCGGGCGCTGCCACGCACGCCGCCGGGTTTGCATTCACGCCACTGCAGTTCAGGGTGTCGGTGAGGTAGTGCGTGTCGCCGGTGATCGGGTCCACGGTGATGGCCTGACGGTTCAAGAGCCGGAACTGGGTGAGGTGGATGTGAATCGGGTGGGCGTCGCCCGTGTTGTTCACGATCTCCCACTGCTCGACGGTGTTCACCTTCGGAGCCTCCACGTTCACCGAACGAGGCTGCATCGTCACACTGTCGGCGTAGAACTGATTGCCCAGCATCACGTGCACCGGCTCGCCTTCGAGGTTGGCCGGGTCCACCAGGTTGTCGGCGATTTCGTTGAGGAAGACCGTTCGCACCGAGGTGGCCACGAGCGCACCCGGCACGGCGGTGCCGCCCTGTGCCACGATCGCGGGCAGAGCCGCCGGCTGGCCCTTACCGCCGCGCAGCGTTGCGGGAACAGCAACCTTCGGCCCCACCGTCTTGGTGACGGTGAACTGCATCATCTGCGGCAGGTCGCCATCGCCACCATCGGGGTATGGGGCCAGCGCATCGTTCATCACCCGCCACTTCGAACCGGTCGCAGCCTTACTGAAGTCCACCAGCAGGTCGGCGCGCTCGGCCGGGGCCATCAGCACCGAGGTGAGTGACGTCGGGGAGTTCAGCAGGCCACCGTCGGAGCCGATCTGGAAGAACGGCAGCAAGATGCCGGTGAGGGCGCCAGCGGCATCCACCTGCTCGATGCGCAGGTTGTAGAAGCGAGCGTTGGACCCATTCAGCACACGGAAGCGATAGAGGCTCTTGTTCACGTTCATGTTCGGCTCGATGACGCCGTTCACGGTGGCGACGTCGCCGAACGACTCGGGGCTCCATTGGCCCGGGTAGTCGGCGGGCAGGCCCGCCACGCCGCAGTGCGGGCCGATGGGATAGGCGAAGGTTCCATCCAGGTTGAAGGTGCGGTCCTGGAAGGTGAGCGGCACTTCATACGCGCCGGTCGGCAGGTGAAGCGGGTTGTTCGAGTTGCCCGTATCCCACTTGTCGCGCAACCAGTACTGCCCGGCGAGGCCAGCGGTCACCTGCAAGCGGGTGATACCCCACGCGTGATCGTGATACCACAGGCCCGTGGCGTCCTGATCGTTGCCATAGACATAGGTACTGCCCTGGCCCACGCCGAAGGTGGAGGTGGGCAGGCCGTCATAACGCGGTTCCGTGTGCGCGCCGTGCAGGTGCACGGTGCCGCGCGGCATGGCAGCGTCCGCTGCCTGGGTGCCCATCACCGCGGGGTCGACGTAGTTGGCCAACGGATGAGCACCGAGTGCATCGGTGACCGCAACCTTCACCGGCGTGCCCTTGGCTGCCTCGATCGTCGGACCGCCGTACACATCGGTGGCCGTCGAGCTCAGCGAGTACCCGAAGGTGGGCGTAGCAGGAAGGTCGGGGCTGAACTGGTGCACGCCCGACTTCATGATGAGCTTCACCACGGCGGTGCTGGAGCGGCGGTCCACCTTCGGCGGAACCTGCAACTGCTGTGTGAAGGATCGGTGTGCGGAAGTGGGTCCATTCGCGGCCATACAGTCGACGGGGTTCGGGGCAGCCATCGCCATGGTGTGCACCGTCTGCGAGCCGCGTGCCCAGCTGCCGACGGCCGGCGCGAGGAAACCTGCGCCCATCACACCGCTCAGGGCCACAAAGACCCCACCCAAGGAGTAGTTCCGACGTCGGTGCGACCCGTGCGCACTCGACGAGAACCCAAGGTTCGTCCGCCGCTTCATGATGTCTCCTTCACGGCAATCTCCCGTCGAGGGCCGTGCGAGAGCGACGTTAGCCCTACGACCTTCGGGAAACCTTCGGAAAACTTGAAGTAGTCCGAACGACCTAGAGAGGGACCAATGGGCTGACGACCTCGGTTGGGGCGGACATGCGCTGCCGTCGTCGACGCAGCCGGAAACCGGACGTGCCGGCGCTACGGCGACGGGTCAGATCTGTCGGTTCGTCGGGAGGTCGTTCCAGATCGCCGTCACGTCCACCACATCTACCTTGAGCTGGTGGAATCCGAAGCCCATGGTGGTGAGGAAGCGCTCTGCCTCCCTCAATCCAGCCTGGCCGGCAGCAACACTGTCGGGCTGGCCCCGAACCTCGTAGCGGAGGTTGAAGAAGGCGATCCGCTCGTCGTAGGTGAACGTGCCCTCCTCGGTGTACGCCGACACGAAGATGTCGTGTTCCGGCTGCGCGGCCACGAGATAGCGCCGCGCTGCGTCGGTGAGAGCGCCGAAGTGGCCACGCACCGTGACGCGATGGATCTGCGGTTCGCTCACCACGTCAGCGACCGGTGAAATGCGCCTCGCGGCGCTCGAGGAACGCCCGCACACCCTCACGATGATCGTCGGTAGTGAACAGCTGCCCCAGCGTGGTGCTCACCCACACACCGAAGTCGTTCCAATCCGGGTCCAGCACGCGTCGCATCCCGGCCTTCAGCTGCTGCACGGCCAGCGGCGGCCGGGCGGCGATCTTGCCCGCCAGCTCCATTGCCGCGGGGAGCAGGTCGTCGTGCTCGACGACTCGAGACACAAGGCCCCATTGCTGTGCCGTCGACGCATCGATCACGTCGCCGGTGAAGAGCATCTCGGCTGCCCGTTCGCGACCCACCAACTGGGCCAGCCGAGCCATACCCGGTACATCGCTACACAACCCGCGCAGCACGAACAGTTCGCCAAACTTGGCGCGTTCGGAGGCCACCCGGATGTCGGCCATCAACGCCAACTCCATGCCCCAGCCAACCGCCGCGCCGTTCACTGCCGCTACCACTGGCACGTTGGTGTGCAGTAGCGCGTCCGCTGCTGGCGTGAGCCGGGGTGCGACGGCGGTGGGTTTGGGGCCGTTGCCCCCACCCATCACTTCGCGCACGTCGTCGCCCGAGCAGAAGGCCGGATCGGTGCCGGTGATGACCATGCAGCGAGCCGTGGTGGTGCGCACAGCGGCTTCGAGTTCGTCGTAACTCTGGAATCGGAGCGCATTGCGCACATCCGGTCGGTCGATCGTGATCACGTCGACTTCGCCCACTCGATGCACCTTCACGTCGGCCATCTCGCACCCCCTCGGAACCGACCCGTACTGTAGGACCATGACCACCCTCTCACGCACCGGGCTCGACGCCCTGTACCACCGCATCCAGCAGGAGGTCGACCACGGTCACGTCGCCTCGGCACAGGTGGCGATCGGTCTCGGCGGTGAAGTGGTGGCAGCACGCTCGTTCGGTATGGCGCACGACGACACACGCTTCGTGATCTTCTCCTCCACCAAGGCGCTCGTGGCGATGGCACTCCTCCCCCACTTCGCCGATGGCACGCTGCAACTCACCAGCCCGGTGGCGAAGTACATCCCAGCGTTCGGTCACCACGGCAAGGCCGATGTCACCGTGTTGCAGTTGCTCACCATGCAGGGAGGTTTCCCCCAGGCCCCCATCGGCCCCGACCACTGGGGCACCAGCGAGGGACGACGTGCTGCGTTCGCCGAGTGGCACCTGGACTGGCCAGCTGGCACGCGCACGGAGTACCACCCGGTTGCGGCGCACTGGGTGATCGCCGAACTGCTGCAGTCGCTCAACGAGCGCTCGTACATCGATGTGGTGCACGAGCGCGTCGCGAACCCAGCCGGGGTGCCTGCCGTGCTCGGCCCTCGCGCCGCGGCCAACACGCCAGCAGTCATTCGGCTTGCCGGCGAGTACCCCGCCGATCTCACCGCGCTGGAGGCCACCTACGGCAGGGCCGAACTGGTGCCACAGGTCTCGGTGGGGCCCGAGATGCTGCTCTCGATGAACCACCCTCGGGTTCAGGAAGCCGGCATTCCCGGTGGCGGCGGCATCGCCCGAGCCATCGACATGGCTCGCATCTATCAGCATTTCATCCACAACTTCGATGGCACGCTGCCCGACGACTGGCTGGCCGACGCCGTCGGCACCATCCGTAACGGGAGCATCAGCGCCACCGACGGCGTGCCGGCAAACCGCACGATCGCTGGATACACGGCTGGCGCCGACGGTTATCACCTTCATCGCTGGATGCCCGACACGCCGCTGGCCTTCGGCCATGCCGGCGCCGGCGGGCAGTTGAACTGGGTCGACCCGGCGTCGGGCATCAGCTTCTCGTTCCTGCACGACACGCTGCATCAGGACCCTCGCGCGGAGTTCCACCGCGCCGCCGAACTGCACCGCCTGCTGATGGACGCCCTCGATGCATGATCCTGCTGAACGTCGCAAGGGCGTCATTGCCGGGCTCGCCGCCTACATCGTGTGGGGTCTACTCACCGTCTACTGGAAGCAACTGCATCACTTCGATGCCTTCGAACTGATCGGTTGGCGCATCAGCGCATCGGCTGTGGTGATGGCCGTCGTGCTCACGGTCACCAAACGATGGGGGCACCTCCGCGTGCTGCGCACCGACCGCCATCTGCTCGGCCGCGTGGTCATCGCTGCGCTCCTCCTGACGGTGAACTGGACGTCGTACGTGTGGGCCGTGGTGCACGACCACGTGTTGGAAACTGCGCTCGGCTACTTCATCGCCCCCATCGGCACGGTGCTGGTCGGCGTGTTCGTGCTCGGCGAGCACCTGCGTAGCGCCCAGAAGATCTCGCTCGCCTTTGCCGTCGCTTCGGTTGCAGTGCTCACCTTCTCGTACGGCCGAGTGCCCTGGCTGGCACTGACGATTGCGGTGTCCTGGACCATCTACGGCTACCTCAAGAAGCAGGTACCGCTCACCCCGGTGGAGAGCATGGCTGCCGAGTCGTTCATCCTGTTCATTCCGGCTGTCATCCTCGCCGTCGCTCTCGCCGGCCGCAGCGGCAGCATCCCGAGTTCCGCTTCCTCGACGGAACTCACCTACGCGCTGCTCACCGGCCTCGCCACCGTGGGACCGTTGATGCTGTTCGCCTATGCGGCGCAACGCATGCCGCTGAGCCTCATCGGGCCGATGCAATACATCGTGCCCACCATGAACTTCCTGCTCGGATGGCTGCTGTACGACGAGACGCTCACGCCATCGCGAGTGTTCGGTTTCGCTCTCGTCTGGATCGGGCTCGCTGTCCTCACCATCGACTCCGCACGCCGCATGCGAGCAACTCGCACCGCGCCGGCCGACGTGGCGATGGCGACCTGACCGAAGCGACTACCGACGCATCCCCGACGGGTCGATCGGCATTCCGAACCGAATGCGGTTGTGGGCGTGGCCGAGATGCTGCAACGAGAATGCAGCGCGGAACGCGTTGAACTGACCCTGCGCGTCGAGCGTTTGGTTCACGCTCTCTTTCGCCAAGCGCAACGCGAACGAGGGACGCTGCGCAATGCGCGACGCCATCGCCATGGCCGCGGGGCGAAGCTCCGACGACGGCACCACGTGGTTCACCATGCCCAGTCGGTGTGCATCCTGCGCCGTCACCCAGTCGCCGGTGAACAGCAACTCCTTGGCCTTGCGAGCGCCGAACTCCCACGGATGCGCGAAGTACTCCACGCCGTTCACGCCCATGCCCACCACCGGGTCGCTGAACAGTGCGTCGTCGGCGGCCAGAATGATGTCGGCTACCCACAGCAACATCAGCCCACCGGCGATGGTCTTGCCCTGTGCCGCAGCGATCATCGGCTTGGGGATGTTCCTCCACCGCCAGCACATCTGGAAGTACAGCTCTTCTTCCCATGCCATGTGACCCTCTTGCCCCTCGGCCGAGAAGCCACCATTGGGCGACACCAGGTCGAACTCCTTGAAGCTCTCGGTGTCGCGTAGGTCGTGACCGCTCGAGAAGTGCGGACCGTCGGCCTGCAGGACGATGACCTTCACATCGGTTCGGCGCGAGGCATCGTCGAACGCGGCGTTGATCTCGTAGGTCATGCGCTTGTTCTGCGCGTTGCGGCTGTCGGGCCGGTCGAGGGTGACCACGGCAACGCCATGTTCGCCAGGCTCCACCACTTCATAACGAATGGTCGACAGGTCGTCGAGTGACACGGACATGGCAACTCCTTCCCCGTGGCCGACTCTAACCCCGGAACGCGAACGGGCCCGCCCCGAAAGGCGGGCCCGTCAACGACGTGTGATCGCCGAGATCAGCTCTCGAACTCGGTGATCAACGAACCGATGTCGGTGAACGTGGCGGTGTCGGCGTCGTACTGCAGCACCTGCAGCGACTGAGCGAGGAACGGGTCCTCTTCGCCGGAGCTCTTGTCGACCACGCCATCACGGGCGAGCATCGGGGTGAAGGTGAAGTTGCGAGCCGCATTGATGATCGAGGCCCGGCTGAGACCTTCGGGCGACTCCGCAGCCTGCTTCAGAATGGCAACCGTGGCTTCAGCCGTGGTCCAGCCCGCCGATGCCGTGGTGGCGATCTCCGACAGCTGCTGAGCCTCCATGAACGCGAGGTACTCCTTCACGTTCGGGTTCTCGGCGTTCGCCGGGGCCGCAACGTCGACCAGGTTGTTCGACGTGTAGAGGCCATCGGCTGCGGCGCCGGCGGCACCCAGGATGAGGCTGCTGGCGCAGGTGTTGGTGATGAACGTGGCCGGCTTCCAGTCCGGGTTCTGCGCCTTGGCGTCGGCGAGCGCACCGAGGAAGGTGACGCATCCAGCGCCCAGCGGCACCGCCATCACCACATCGGGCTTCTCGGCAGCGATGCTGGTGATCTGCGACACCGGCGGGGCCGGGTCCTCGGCCTCGATGGTCTGCTCGTCGACGATGGTGAGGTTGTAGTCGGGAGCGAGTTCCTTGAACGCATCGGCGTAGACCTGGCCGAACTCATTGTTCACGTAGAACATGGCCACGTTGGCGCCATCGGGATACATCTCGGCGAGCTGCTTGGCGTACACCTTGGACTCCACGGTGTACGGCACGAGGATGCCGGTGGTCCACGGGTAGTCGGCCACCTCACCCCACGCCGGAGAACCGGTGAGCGCGTTGAGCTGAGGAATGCATTCCTCGTTCAGCGTGTCGCGCACCGCACCGTTGTTGGGCGAGCCGATGATGCCGGCGAACAGGTTCACGCCCGCATCGATCTGCTTCGACACTGCGCCGGGCGTGAGGTCCTTGTTGTACTGATCGTCCTCGATGGTTGCTTCGATGGTGATGTCGCCAAGCAACTTCTTCTCGTTGGCGTACTTGATGTAGGCCTCGAAGCCACCCTTCACCGGGGCGAACGCCGCAGCGGCGATACCACCCGACAACGGCATGGCCGAGCCGATCTTCACGGTGCCCGTGATGGGCGCCTCAGCAGCGGCCGGGTCGATGCATCCGGAGGTGTCGACCGCCCAGCCAGTGGCGGCGGCGGTGGTCTCGGGCGCAGCGGTGGTCTCCACCACCGCTGCCGTGGTCTCGCTGCCGGACGTGTCGGCCGTGGTGGATGCAGTGGTGCCATTGGTGGTGGAGCCGTCGCTGCTGCATGCAGCGATCAAGAGCGTGCCGGCGGCGAGTGCCGCTGCCATCAAGCGCACGGATGAGCCTTGCTTCATCGCGTTTCCCCTTTTCTTGTGGGTATGTGGTTCAGGCCTCTGCGGGGGCAGTGGCCGGTGCATCGATGGTACCCGTGCCTGCAGGGCGGGGCACAACCTTCACGAAGCGACCAATGACCCGGTGCCACATACCGACGATGCCGAATGGCGCCACGAACATCAGCGCAATCAACACGACAGCGAAGATGCCCGAGCCGGGCGGCGTATGCGACCAGCCGAAGAACGGTCGCAGCACCGCCGGGATGGCCTCCTTGTCGCTCCAGTCGCCGGTGCGATCGGTGACGAACACGTAGAGGGCGGACCCGATAATGGGGCCCCACAACGAGCCAGCACCGCCCACCACCATCACGATGAGGAACGTGATAGCACCCAGCACCGTGAGGTTCGTGGAGTCGGGTGTGACGTTGCCGGTGCGGATGGCCGAGAGGCAACCGGGCAACGAGCACAACGCCGCCGACAGCCCGAACGCCAGGCCCTTGGTGACGGCCAGATTCACGCCCATCACCGCGGCCGCGGTTTCGTTGTCGCGGATGGCGATCAACGAACGGCCTGCACGACTCTTCACCACACCGCGGCACACGACGTACACGATGATCACGATGATCATGGCAATCCAGTAGAGGAACGGCTTCACGTTCTCGCCGCGAAGGTTCCCCCACGGGTTCCAGCCGAATATCTCATAGGTGGGGTTCTTCTTGGTGAACTTGAAGCCGGTCTTGTCGAGGCCTCGGGCACCACCCGTGAGCCATTCCATCTTCGGGGCTTTGATCAACTGAGGGAACACCAGACCCAACGACAGCGTGACCAGCGCGAGGTACACACCCTTGATGCGCAGCGCCGGTAGCGACACGAGCGCACCCACAACGAACGCCACCACGAACGCCACCGCGAGCGTCTGGAACGGGCTCCACCCGTACTTCGAGACAAGGATGCCAGTGGTGTAAGCGCCGATACCGAAGAAGGCAGAGTGGCCGATGGAGATCTGGCCGGTGTAGCCCAGCAGCAGGTTCAAGGCCATCGCCGCTGCCATCAGAGTGAGCGCGGTGATGCACGTGTCGATGACGCCGTTGCTGGCCTGGGTGGGAATCCAGAACATCAGGTACACGAGCACAGCCCCAGCAGCCAGCCGAAGCGCCCAACTGCCAGGCCCGCCCGAGCGGAGAGTGAACGGCACGCTCATACTCGTTCCACCTTGGCGGTGCCGAACAGGCCTGAGGGTTTCACGAGGAGCACCACGACGATGACGACGAAGGCCACACCCACCTTCAGTTGCTGACCCACCCATTCATCGGCGTAGCCGGCCGCCATGTTCTCGATGACACCGATGATGAGACCACCGAGCACGGCGCCCCCGGGGCTGTCGAACCCGCCCAGGGTGGCTGCCGCCGAGCCATAGATGAACACGGTGAACATGAGTGTGAGATTCACGTTGTGGTTGATGCCAGCAAACACCACGCCGCCGAGCGCACCGATGGCGGTGGCGATGCCCCAACTGACCATCAGCACCATGTTCGTGCGAATGCCCACCAGTTTTGCGCTCTCGGCATTACTGGCAACCGCGTTCATCGCCAAGCCGAGCTTGGTTTTGTTGAACAGAAGGAACAGCACGCCGGTGAGCGCGAGCACCAGCACGAACACACCGACCGACTGCAACTTGATGTCGGCACCGAAGATGGTGATGAAGTCGGTGTCCTTGCTCGGGAACAGGCTGGGAAACTGCTGCTGCACACTGCCGACGCCGCTGTTCGGCAACGGTTGGTCGCGCCAGATCGCGCCATCGAGCCAGTTGAGGAACTGGAACAGACCCAGCGTCACGATGAAGACGGCAAACGGCGATTTCTTGGCAACCGGCCGAATCAGCGCCACCTCGGTGACGGCACCGAGCGCGAAGCCCACGATCATGCCGATGGGCAGCGCCAGGCCGATGGGAATACCCCACTCGCCGCACTGGTAGACGACGTAGGTGCAGAACAGCGCCATTTCACCCTGAGCAAAGTTCAGGTGGCCGGTACCGCGGTAGATGATCACCAGGCCCAGTGCCATCAGCGCATACACGCTGCCCTGGCTGAGACCGTCGGCCAAACGTTGCAGGAACAGTTCCATCAGAACCCCAGGTACGCCTTGCGGATGGTGTCGTCCGCGCTGAGTTCGGCTGCAGAACCAGAGGCCACGATGCGCCCCGTCTCGAGGAGGTACACCCGGCTGGCCATATGCATGGCCAGGTTGGCGTTCTGTTCCACCAGCAGCACCGAGAGACCTTCCTCCCTGTTCAGTCGTTCGATCACTTCGAACAACTCTTTCGTGATCAACGGCGCCAGGCCAAGGCTGGGCTCGTCGCAGAGCAACAGTTTCGGGCGACTCATCAAGGCTCGGGCGATTGCCAACATCTGTTGCTCACCACCGCTGAGGCTGCCCGCACGCTGCGACCGACGCTCGGCGAGGCGCGGGAACTGCTCGAACCAGCGCTGCAGATCGGCAGCGACGGCACCTGCACCATCCCTGCGAGTGATGGCACCAGCACGAAGGTTGTCTTCCACTGACAACTCGGGGAAGGTGCCGCGCCCCTGAGGCACCTGCGCCACGCCGTGCCGCACGATGGCATCGGGCGATGTGCGACTGATGTCGTGCCCGTCGAACTCCACCGCACCGCTGCGAGGGATGGTGCCGCTGACGGCCCGCATCGTGGTGGTCTTGCCTGCGCCGTTCGCGCCGAGAATCACCACGATCTCGCCCTCGTTCACCTCGAGGTCGATCCCGTTCAGCACCGTCACCGGCCCGTAGCCGGCGGTGAGACCGTGCGCCCGCAACAGGCTCATGACGTGCTCCCGAGGTACGCCTCGATCACGTGCGGGTCGTTCTGCACCTCGGCAGGCGTACCGTCGGCGATCTTGCGCCCGAACTCCATCGCCACCACGCGGTCGCTGATGGTCATCACCATGCTCATGTGGTGCTCCACCAACAGCACGGTGAGGTTGAACTGGTCGCGAATGTGCCGGATGGTGTCGCCGAGTTCGTCCACCTCGCCGTGGGCCAGGCCGCTGGCCGGTTCGTCCATCAGCAGGAAGGTGGGCTTGGCAGCCAACGCCCGTGCGATCTCCAACCGCTTCAGCGTGCCGAATGGAAGGCCCGCAGCCGGGCGAAATGCGAGGTCGCCGAGGCCCAACTCCTGCAGCAGATCGCCAGCGAAGTCGCGCGTGCGGCGATTGTCCTTTGCAGCACCGAGCCGGAAGATGCCCCGAGCGAACCCCACCTTGCCCTGGCTGTGAGCGCCCACCATCACGTTTTCCAGCAGTGTCATCGTGGGGAACAACGCGAGGTTCTGGAAGGTGCGGGCAATGCCGAGCGACGCAATGCCGTGCGCCGGCACCGTCAGTAGTTCGCGGTCGCGGAAGCGCACCGACCCGCCGCTGGGCTGATAGATCCGGCTGACCACGTTGAACATGGTGGTCTTACCCGCCCCGTTCGGCCCGATGAGTCCGCAGATGTGGCCCTCCTCAATGCTGAAACTCAGTCGGTCGAGCGCCACGATGCCGCCGAAACGCACCGTCACGTTGTTCACATCGAGCAACACCACGCGATCGGACTCCTCTTGTCGTCGCCGAGCGACCCAACGGTAGCCGGTGGCCGCGAGCGTGCACACGTCTGGTCCGACAGCGAGACCAGCAGTGACCTAGCGTCAACGCTAATGAGTTCGACCCTGGACCTCGAACAGTTCCGCGCCGCAGCGCGATCGTGGCTGCAGTCCAACGCCGAGCCTCGCGCTGCGGCGGCGAGCGCCGATGAGCCGCGCGTCGCCTGGGGTTCGGGCAGCGACAACGTGGCGGTCTTCCACGATGTGTCCGAGGCCGAAGAACGTGCCCGACTCGATGCCTGCCAGCAATGGCAGCGGGCAAAGTTCGACGCGGGTTACGCGATGCTGAACTGGCCGGAGGCCCTGGGCGGTCGCGGCCTGCCGAACAGCTACCTGCGCGCCTACAACACCGAGGAAGCTCGTTTCGAAGTGCCAGGGGCCGGCGAACTGCCTCCCACCTCGATGGGGTTGATCGCCCCCACCATCGCCGCGTACGGCACCCCCGAGCAGCAGGAGCGATTCATCCGGCCACTGCTCCGCCAGGACGAGTACGGCTGTCAGTTGTTCAGCGAGCCGTCAGCCGGCAGCGACCTCGCCTCGCTTGCCACCCGAGCCGAGCGCGACGGCGACGAGTGGGTGCTGGATGGCCAGAAGGTGTGGACATCGGGGGCGCGTTTCGCGCAATGGGGTCTGGCCATCGTGCGCACCGATACCAGCGTGCCGAAGCACAAAGGCCTTACGGCATTCATGGTGCCGCTCGACGCAGCCGGCGTGGAAGTGCGTCCCATCCGCCAGATGAGCGGCGGCGCGAACTTCAACGAAGTGTTCCTCACCGGAGTGCGTCTCGCCGACGATCTTCGCCTCGGCCCCGTGGGCGAGGGTTGGCGAGTGGCCCTCACGTGTCTCGGTTTCGAGCGCGACCATTCAGGTGGCGGCGGGGGTGGCGCGGTGGGTGGCACCTATCACCACGTAGTCGCAGCAGCGGCCCATTTCGGGCTCACGAACTCCCCCACCGTGCGCCAGAGCCTCGCCGACCTCTACGTCCATCAGCGGGTGGCGCAGTTCACCAATCGTCGAGCCGCAGCCCGCTTGAAGGCCGGCCAGACACCGGGGCCGGAGGGCTCACTCGGCAAGCTGATGTGGACAGCCAACATGGCGCGCATCTCCGACGCCATCAGCACCATTCTCGGGGCCCGCCTGGTGGCCGACACCGGCGAGTGGGGCACCTTCGCCTGGGGCGAGCATGTGCTGGGTGCGCCCGGCTACCGCATCGCCGGGGGCAGCGACGAGATCCAGCGCAACATCATCGGCGAGCGCGTGCTCGGCCTGCCTGCCGAGCCACGCATCGGCAAAGACCTGAGCTTCGACGAAGCCCAACGCATCACTCGGGGGCTGCGATGACAGTGACAGAACACTCCTCCTGGACGATTCCCAACTTTTCGCTCGCCACATGGCGCACCACCAACGACCCTCAGCGCGTGGCTGACGAACTGCTGTCGATGTGCCACGGGGTGGGCTTCTTCACCATCACCGACCATGGCGTGCCCGCCGAATTCGTGGAGCACTACTTCGATCTACTCGAGCAGTTCTTCGCGCTTCCCGAAGCCACCAAAGCCCTCATCGACAAGCGCAAGTCCGCCTACTTCCGAGGGTGGGAATGCATCGGTGCCGAACTCACCAACGGCCGAGTAGACCATCGCGAGCAACTCGACCTCAGCACCGAGAACACCCCGTACGCGCCGGATGTGCAGCCCGAGTACTTGCGTCTCGACGGCCCGAACCAGTGGCTGCCGGAGGACGCATTGCCCGGTTTCCGGGATGCAGTGAACGAATGGCTGCAACGCATGGGCGACCTCGCCTGGGAGCTGATGGAGATCCTGTCGGTGGGCCTCGGCCTCCCGCGGCATCACCTGCGCGACGTGTTCGGCGAACGACCGCTGAGCCTCACGAAGCTCATCTCCTATCCGCCAACCCCCGACGGTGAGGCAGGCGTCAACGCTCACAAGGACGCTGGGTTTCTCACGTTCGTGGTGCAACACGGTGTGGGCGGATTGGAAGCCTTGGCACCCGACGGTCTGTGGATCCCGGTGGAACCACCGAAGGGCGCGTTCGTGGTGAACGTTGGCGAGATGCTGCAAGCAATGACCGGCAACTACTTCGTCGCCGCCACACACCGGGTGGTGGCCACCGAACCCAGGTACTCAGCCGCCTACTTCCATGGCCCCGATCTGCGCACTGCACTCGCCCCGATGCCGTTGCCGCAACGTTTCCACGATGCCGTGGCAGCCAGTCCGCGTCATCGCGATGCCGGCTTCATGGCGAAGCGCAACGAGATACTCGACGGCGAGACCGAGATCCGCAGCGCAGTGGCGTCGGTGTTCGGACAGATGATGTGGAACTACTACGTCCGCAGCTACCCCGAGGTGGTGGAGGCTCACTTCCCCGGCAGCGTCTGACGGGAACGACGTGGCTATTCGTGCCAGTTCAGAACACCGCGCATGGCGGTGTCGAATTCCTCGAACGTGAGGCCGCCCTTGGCGCCCAGCACGAGATCGGCGTCGGCGCCCACCGGGTGCCGCAGCACACCCGGTCGCTCGGTGCCAGCGCGATAGATGGCGTCCACCACCAGTTGCGGATCCGCGGGCCCACTGCTGACGAGCGACTTCTGCGCCGCCCGGTACCGCTGGAAGCGCTCGTACTCTTCGCTGTCGGGCCCCATCGCCGCAGCGGTTGCGCTGTTGGCGCCGAGTTGCGTGGGGAACTGGCCCGGCTCTATTACCGCAACGCGAATGCCGCGGTGCGAGAGTTCGAAGTGCATTGCCTCGGTGAGCGCTTCCACCGCATGCTTCGTGGCGGCATACATTCCGCCGTAGGGCGTGCCCACCCGGCCTGCAACCGAGCCGACGTTCACGATGGCGCCGCCGCCGTTGGCCAGCATGTGCGGCACCGCAGCGCGAGCAACCCGCACCACACCGGTGACGTTGGTGTCGAACTGCCATGCGACCTCATCGTCGCTGAAGAGGTGCACGGCGCCGAACGACTCAACTCCGGCGTTGTTCACCACCACGTCGATGCGACCGAGCCGATCGACGGCCTGCGCGAACGCGGCGTTCACGCTGTCGGTGCTGGTGACGTCGAGCGCGAGCTGGATGATCTCGGGGCGATCGTTCAGCGCCGCCGACTTGCCGGGCGTACGCATGGTGGCGACCACGGTGTGACCGCGATCGGCGAAGGTGAGCGCTGCGAGTTCACCAAAGCCGGTGCTGCAACCCGTGATGAGAACGTTCGACATGGCGACGACGTCAGTCGAGCAGTTCGCGCAGCGTCTCGATCTGCTTCACAGCATCGCCGCCCACCGGGTTCACCGAGAGGATGGTGACGCCAGCCTCCTTGAACGCCGCAAGACGCTCCTTGATGTAGCCCTTCGAGCCCACGAGGTTGGTGTTCTCGAGCATCTGCTTGGGCACATGGGCCGCAGCTTCATCCTTCTTGCCGTCCAGGTACAGATCCTGGATAGCGATGGCTTCATCCACGTAGCCGTACTTCTGGCAGATCGTGTTGTAGAAGTTCTTGTCGCGGGCACCCATGCCACCGATGTACAGAGCGGCGTTCGGGCGGGCGAAGTCGAGGATCCTGTGACGAGCCTCATCGTCGATCTTGTCGTCGATGGCCAACATGCCGCCGGCTGAAATCTCGAGCGGACCGAGCGCTGGGTCGCGCTTGGCGAGGCCAGCCTTCAGCTCGTCGCCCCACACATTGTGGAACTTCTCGGGATCGAAGAAGATCGGAAGCCAGCCGTTGGCGTGCTGTGCAGTGGCGGTGACGCTGAGACCCATGATGCTGGCCCACCAGATGGGGATGTCCTTGCGGACGGGGTGGTTGATGAGCTTCAACGGCTTGCCGAGCCCCGTGCCCTCACCTTCGGGCAGCGGCACGTTCACCGTCTGGCCGTGGAACTCGAACTTCTGCTCGCGCGCCCAAATCAGGCGGCAGGCCTCGATGTACTCCTTGATACGCACCATCGGCTTCTCGTACGGCACGCCGTGGAAACCTTCCACCACCTGCGGGCCCGAAGCGCCGAGACCTAGGATGAACCGGCCGTCGCTGATGTAGTCGCAGCCGGCAGCGGTCATGGCCATGAGGGCGGCGGTGCGCGAGTACACGTTGAGAATGCCGGTGGCGATCTCCACGCGCTCGGTGATGGCGGCGAGGTACCCGACCTGGCTGACCGCATCGAAGCTGTAGGCCTCAGCGATCCAGACGACGTCGAGGCCAGCCTTTTCGAGATCCACGACGCGCTGCGCCGCTTCCTTGAATCCGCCGGAGTAGTTGATGGACATGGAGAGCTTCATGGCCACCGACCTTATTCGTTAATGGTTGAGGTTTCCGGATCGGAAGCCTTCGAGATCCAGCGTGACATAGCGGTAGCCCTGCGCTTGGATGGCCTGCACCACTGCCTCGCGTTGCACGAGCACGGCCTGGAGGTCGTCGAGCGGCACCTCGAGCCGAGCCGTGTCGTCGTAGTGGCGAACTCGGAGCTGGCGGAATCCGAGGCGACGCAACGCCGCCTCTGCCCGATCCAGTTGCGACAGCAACCCCACCGACACTTCGGTGCCGTACGGCACGCGACTGGCGAGGCATGCCATTGCTGGCTTGTCCCACGTGCGCAGGCCCATCCGCTCGGATTCGCGTCGGATGTCGGCCTTCGTGAAGCCGGCCGTCACGAGCGGAAAGGAGGCGCCCGCATCAGCCGCGGCCTTCTGGCCGGGGCGATGCTCACCAAGGTCGTCGAGGTTGACGCCCAGCACCACCGTGGCACCTTCAGCCGCGGCGATCGGAGCCACCACATCCATCAATTCGGCCTTGCAGTGAAAGCAGCGATCGCTGTCGTTCAGCCGGTAAGCGGCCCGTTCCATCTCGTGGGTGATCACCGGTGTCCAGCGCAAACCCCACTCCGCAGCCAACGCACGACAATCGGCTTCTTCATCACCGGCCAGCGAGGGCGACACTGCAGTGACGGCATGAGCATTGGCACCGAGCACACGATGCGCCATTGCCGCGAGGAACGCACTGTCCGCTCCGCCGCTGAAAGCCACCACCACGCGCCCCAGGTTGCGCAGTTCGCTCTCGAGCGCCTCGAGTTGGATGTTCGACGTCACCCGCAGGAGGCTACCGAGCGCGTCCACACTCGGCAGGACGACAACGTGGCACGATGGGTTGCATGGATCAGGCCAAGCCGTTGGAAGGACCCCGCGTCCTCATCGTCGAGGACGATGCGGTGCAGGCGTTCCTCATTCGCGAGGCGCTCATCGGAAGCGCCTTCTCCGATGTCCAGATCGTCGGCACGGCCGCAGCGGCCAGCGACATGCTCACCAGGTGGACGCCCGATCTGTTGATTCTCGACCTTGGGCTGCCCGACGGCGACGGCCTCGACATGCTGAACATCATCGGCGTGGGTGGCGAACTGGGTATTCCCGTGCTCGTGGTCACCGCTGAGGCCGACCCGGAGCGTCGCGTACGAGCGTTGGAGCTCGGCGCCACCGACCTGGTGACCAAGCCGTTCAACCTCTTGGAACTCGGCGTGCGCGCCACTCGCGTGCTGCACACGCACACCCACCTGCGAGCGGCCGACGTGCTGGCACGCAGCCTTGCTCAGGAGCTTTCCGAACTCACCGAAGAACTCGAACTGAATCACTCGATGGCTGTAGAGGTGCTGCTGTCCGCGCTGTCCCTGCGCTCACCGCAATTGGGTGCCCGCGCCCGGCGAGTGGGCAGGTCGGTGCACCAACTCGCGGTCGCCGTGCGACTCGACGACGTGGCTGCACACCTTGGTCAGGCTGCCGCCTGTCACGAGGTTGGCGCCCTCACGCTGTCCGATGCCGATGTGGCGGCACTGGTCGCCGACGACCCGATCGCTGGCGAACGGTGCGCGATTGCAGGGTCGATGATCCTCGCTGATCGCCACATCCTGGCTGCAGCCGCTGCACAGTTCCGAGCGCCGGCCGACAGCTTCGAGCGTCAGGTCCAGCGGCTCGCAGCACAGATGACGGCGGTGTGCCACCGATTCCATGTGGCCGCCCACGGATCCACCTTCGATATCACCGCTGGCGTGGCCGCCCTCCGCCAGCCCACACCGGACGGCCTTGATGCTGATCTGGTGGAAGCGTTCGTCGAGGTGTGTGTGCCAGCCACCCTCCCGCTCGACTGACGCGCTGCCTGCTGAGCGCCCGCTCACTGACGACCAACTTGACTGAGTGTTGATGCAAACAACACTAAAAGCGTCACTACGTACCAGGTGAAGGCTCGTATCCGACGATTTCTTCACTCTGTGTCTTCCCAAAAGCCACTCGGAGGACTACAGTGAGGACGTGGAAACGACACAGACTCGCACCATTGGTAGACAGATCGCCGACGCTCGCCAGCAACGGTCATGGACTCAGCGCCAACTCGGTGAACACATCGGCATCGGCGCATCGCTCGTTGCCAAGTGGGAGCAGGGGTCGCGAGTGCCCCCCTACGAATGGGTGGTCGAACTCGACCGCGTGCTCGGCACCGACATGTCATCGACCACCGGCCCAACACCTCGTCGGCGAGGCCCTCGCCCGGCGGTGGCCCGAGGCGCCAACGCACGTGCCATTCCCGCTGCGGTCAACTCCCAGCCGGTGCTCGTGGAGATCAGCGACGACGGCGTAAAGGTGTTCCAGGGCGACCAGGAACTCAGCATCGTCATCGTCGACCTACGTGAGTTCATGCAGGCTTCGGCCAGCGAGCGGGTCAAGCGCACCAGCGAATTGCTGCTCCGCACGCTCGAGCTTCCTCGCCCGATGGCCGATCGGGTCGTGCGTCGCATCGCCGACCTCGCCTGAGATCTGCCGATGCCGGTAGCGTCGGCCTTCATGACCGACGCCTCCCCCACCATCACTGTGTACTGGCGGCACGGTTGCCCCTTCTGCAGTTCGCTGCACCGCAGCATGGTGAACGCAGAGATGACGTTCGACATGCGCAACATCTGGGAGGACCCCGATGCGGCGGCGTTCGTGCGCTCGGTTGCTCGCGGGAACGAAACCGTGCCTACGGTCACCGTCGGCGACGTTTCATTCGTGAACCCCAGCCTCGACGAACTCCAGCGGGCCCTCGCGTCGCAGCGCTGACCGCGCTTACCAGGGCCAGATGCTCAGCAGGTAGTAGCCACTGATCGAATCAGCGGGCACCACACCGTAGGACCGGGAATCGTGCGACTCGAGGCGATTGTCGCCGAGCAGGAACACCGAGCCGGCAGGCACCACCTCGGGGCCCCAGAAGTATCCACCCATCTGGTCATGGTTGGCGTACGACTCGTCCACGGCTACGCCGTTCCGGACGAGTACACCATCCTCGATGCCGATGCTGTCGCCGCCGACAGCAACCACCCGCTTCACCACCGACTGCCCCGTATCGGGGGCAATGGCCACCACGATGTCGCCGACGGACGGCGAGTGGAAGTGAGCGGAGATCTTCTCCACCACGAGGGCATCACCGTCGTGGAGAGTGGGCTCCATGCTGATGCCATGCGTGATCATCGGTTCGGCCACGAAGAGCCGCACCACGACGAACAGCAGGATCAGCGCGAGCCCGACGAACAACAGTCGCGACGAGCGCGGCGCAGCCGCCTCTGGAACGGCAGCGACCGAACCCTCGAGGGATTCGGTCACTGCATCGTCCAGGAGACGGTTGGTCAACGGAAGGTTCCGTTGGTGCTCAGTGCCCAGATGGCGAACACGACGAACGCGATGCCAGTGAACATGAGGTGGGTGGAGGTACGTGACTTCCACTTTGCAGGCAGGAGCGTGAGCAGCAACACCACGAGGCCGAGTTCGAGCAAGAGGGAGAACATGTCGAACGCACCCACGCCTTCCGGTGTTGCCGGCAACCACGAACGACCCGGAGCCCGGGGTGCGTGGTGTGCCGTCGTGACCGGCTGACCGGGCAACGCATGCAGGCGACTGGCGACGTACACCGCCACCACCAGCACGTTGCTCCAGATACCGAACAGCAGCACGTTCAGGGAAGTCCGCTTGAAGAACAGCACCCCGCCGAGAGCGAACTGCGCAACCGTGATGACCGCGAAGAACGCACCCGATGCCTGCCACCAGTTCCAGTGGGTTCGGATGGAGATGAGGTGTGCGATGCCCGCAGCAACCGCCATCAGAATGGCGACGTCCACGGCGAGCGAGCGTGTTGCCGACGAATCGCCGGCGACAGCTGTCGCATTCCCGGCCCGCCCGGGGAATGCGACAGCAGTCAGCTCAGAGGACATCGAACGTCTCGAGGGCCATGCTCTTCGCCATCGCTGCGGTCATCGGGTCGTCACCCGGATGCATGGGCGACACGACTTCGAACTGCGTCATCATGTCGTGGTCCTCGTGCACCAGGTTGTGGCAGTGCACCATGTAGTAGCCGCATCCGTCGAACTTCATCAGCAGTTCGATGGTCTCGTTCTCGCCGGTGTACACCACGTCCTTCGGGCCCATCTCATGGGCGAAGGCGGGCTTGCCGTTACGGCGCAGCACCTTGAAGTCCACCAGGTGAATGTGCAGCGGGTGGAACCACCCACCCGATTTGTTCACGATGGTCCACTTCTCGATGGTGCCCTCCACAGGGCGTGCCTCGGCGAACTTGAAACCGCTCTTGACGATGTGGTCCCAGGTGGTTCCGTTCACCGTCCACGCCCCTCCGGAGCGCTCGAGCCGCAGCGTGCGGCTTGCCACGGCCTGCGTCTCGACGAGGTTCATCACGTCGTTCTTCGTGCTCAGCACCGGCGGCACCGAGTTGTTCGTGGTGTCGAACACTTCGTCGGTCACCTCGAACGCCATCACCTTGTCGGTGTTGATGTAGTTCACGTTGTTGGTGGGGCTGGTGTTCTTCAACGACACACGGCTGCCTGCCGCCTGACCCTTGAAGACCTGAGCGAAGTCGATCACGATCTCGTAGCGCTCGCCGCTGAGCTGACGGTGGCTGGAGATGGTCATCGGTGCCGGCATCAGGCCGCCATCGGTGGCGATCACCTGGTAGCTCGAGCCGTTGCTGAGCGAGAACTTGAACGAGCGGGAGATGGCGGCGGTGAGCAGACGGAAGCGGTACTTGCGACGCTTCACCTTCATCACCGGCCAGGGCTTGCCGTTCACCAGGATGACGTCACCCCAGTGACCCGACTGGTTGGCGAGCGAGAACAGCAGGCTGCCGTCGCTGTTGAACATTGCGTCACCAACGGTGAGCGCTACGTCGTACTCGCCCTTGGGCAGCGGCAGCGCACGCTCTTCCGGGTCGTACATGTGGTACTGACCAAGGAGGCCGTGGTAGGCGTTCTCGGCCGTGTGGTGCACGCCATGGTCGTGGTACCACAGGGTGCGAGCCTTCTGGAAGTTCGGGTAGTGGTAGTCCTTGTACTCGCCCGGACGGGTGATGTCGCTGGCGTACCCGTCGTACTGGGGCAGCGAGGCCGAACCGTGCAGGTGCACCGACGTCCAGGGCTCGTAGCCGAGCGTGGGGTGTACAGCCGGCAGGTTGTTCTGGTGCCGCACGACCGCCTGGCGACCCTGGGTGACCTTGATGGTGGGGCCGGGCACAGAGCCGTTGTAGCCGAACACCATGGTCTGGAAGCCCGGGAGGATCTCGGCGTTCACTGCCTGCATCGACAGCTTGTAGTAGTCGGTGGTGGCGTCCTGCCGGTACGGCACGGCGACCGGAGCCTGGGTGAACGGCACGGTGAACGGAGCCGGCAACTTCGAGGTTGGCATCCGGGTCACGGCAGCGGCGCCCACGCCAGCCACTCGAGCGGCGGGCAAAGCCACCGCTGCGCCGGCGAACACGCCGGTCTTCAACAGGTCACGACGATTGAGGCTCACTTGGCCGCCTCCGCCATCACGATTTCGAACATGCCGTATGCGCCAACGCTGAGGCTGGCGCACACCGGGTCTCCCGTCCCGCTGTACATATGAGTTTCCTTTTCCCGCTTGAAGTCCCGCCTTGGAACTCGATGTTGTACTCAACATCCAATTCAAGAAAATCACAATGAGACATTTGGCCCGATAGGACCCCGGTCTCAGGTCTGCCGTTTTTCCCCAATGGTCGTAGGTCTATCTCACCCAGAGCGACACAAGAAACGCAGGACGCGGGATCACCCTGGGAAGTCACCGAGTTGCAGCCGAATTCGTCAAGAACCAGCGTGTGGTACACGTACAAGAGACCTACAAGCAATAGGAGTCGGTCCATGGCACTCAATCGAGCCGGTTGGGCCCACCACGAAGCGTCAAAATATGCACTGACCTGCATGTTTACAGCGAGTGAGGTCGCAGCGCCCAGAGTGGCATAAACAGGGGGGTCCTAGGACGACCCGACAGCGCCGCGATCTCACACCAAGCGGCCAACGACCGCCCGGCGAGGTCGAATAGTTCGATCGGCCTATCCGACCGACCTCGAGACGGCCGGAAGCAGTGAGGTGCCATCACTCACAGCGGTGAACGACAACGCCCCGCATGCGCCGAGCCACCGCGGCGTGAATGTGACCCCTGAGCTGGTGGTTATCGCTGTGAAGCGCCGGGGAATGGCACATCCACCACGGTGGCCGTACGCGTGCCACCCGGCACCGCTACTTCCACCGTCGTGCCCAACGTCGTGTGTTCGATGGGCAGCATGCCCAGGCCCACATTGGTCTGCAGACGGGGCGACCACACGGCCGACGTGATGGACCCCACCACGTTGCCCCCTGCCGCCACATCCCAACCGTCGCGGTTGTGCGGCACCGCATCGCCATCGATCATGAACCCGCTGAGCCGTCGAGTGAGGCCCGTGGCCCGCTGCTGCCGCAATGCGGCGAGACCGATGGCCTCGATGTCGGCGTCGAGCGAGCAATACCTCTCGAGCCCGGCTTCGAGCGCCGTGTGCTCGCGGGTGACGTCGGTGCCGTAGGTCATCAACCCGGCCTCGATCCGCTCGATGAGGTTGGGGCAACCCGGGCCGATGTCGTAGGCGGCACCGGCCGCCATGAGGTCGTCGTACAGCAGACCCCCAAGTTCGGCATCGTCGACGTAGATCTCGAATCCGCCCTGTGCGCTCCAGCCGCTACGGGCCACGAGCATCTCGTGGCCGCGATAGGCAACCGGTGCGAAGCGGAAGAACTTGATGTCGCGCACCACGTCGCCGAGCACAGCTGCGGCGACGGTTTCGCTGTGCGGGCCCTGCACGGCCAGCGGCCACACGTCGGGCTCGCTGACGTTCACGTCGAGGCCCAGCCCGCGGGCCAGCCCGCCGGCCCACAGCACGACATCGGAGTCGGAGACCGAAAACCAGAAGCGATCGTCGGCCACGCGCAACACCCCGGGGTCGTTGATCAGTCGGCCCTCATCGTCGAGCACTGGCGCATACCCGCAGCGGCCGACGGCGAAGGAACTGAGGTCGCGCACCGTCAGCAGTTGGGCCAAGCGTGCCGCATCGGGACCGACCACCTCCACCTGTCGCTCGCACGCCACGTCCCACACCTGTACCGCGCTACGGAGATGGTGATAGTCGGCCTCCACACCCCGGATCTGGGTGGGCAGCAGCATGTGGTTGTAGACGGTGTAGGCGATGACACCGAAGTCCTCCACACGACTGGAAAACGGCGTGGAGCGAATCCGCTTGGTGATGGCGAGTGCGGGCGGGTTCATGGTTCCTCCAGGGTCTGCCGCTGCCATTCTCATGCCTGAAAGTGCCCACGGAACACAACGACCTCGATCACGATAGTGATCGAAGACATGACCGATCACCACCCGCACCAGACCAGTTCATGGAAGTTCGACGCGCTCGGGTTGACCGGCGGCATCATGGTGGCTCACCGGGCACCACGGCCCTGCGCGATCAGAACAATCTGCCTGGCGGGCCACCGTCGAACAGATGGTGACCGACCTGAATCTGGCAGCCTGAGACTGAATTCCGCATTCGTTCCGAGGAGACCCACATGAGCACCGTCCGCGCCTTCATCGCCGGCCACATCGATGGCACCTTTCAACGCACCGTCGGCACCATGCCCATCGCCGACCTCGGCGAGGGCGATGTGCTGATCCGCGTTGAGTACTCGGGTATCAACTACAAGGACGGCCTGGCCACCAGCGAGAACGGCAAGGTGGCCCGTCTCGACCCCATCATCCCGGGTGTCGACCTCGCTGGCGTGGTGGAGGAATCTGCCGACCCTGCGTTCCCGGTGGGCAGCAGGGTGATCGCTCACGGCTACGACATCGGCGTGGCACACCACGGTGGCTACGCAGAACTGGCGCGAGTGCCGGCTTCACGACTGGTGGCCATGCCCGACGGTCTCGACGCACGCACCGCAATGCTCATCGGCACCGCTGGGTACACCGCCGCATTGTCGGTCGACGCACTCGAGCAGCGTGGTCTCACGCCGGGCAGTGGGCCGGTGCTCGTCACCGGCGCCTCCGGCGGTGTCGGGTGCATGGCCATCGGCATGCTCGCCGCACGCGGCCACGAAGTGGTGGCCAGCACCGGCAAGCTCGCCGACGCCGACTGGCTTCGTTCGCTGGGCGCCAGCGATGTGATCGATCGAGCCGAGATGGCGCCCGAGGGTGGCCGGCCGCTCGACAAGGAGCGTTGGGCCGGGGCTGTCGACTGTGTGGGCGGCAACACGTTGGCCCACATCCTGCGCACGCTGCGCTACGGCGCCTCCGTCGCTGCCAGCGGACTCACGGGTGGCACCGCGCTGCCCACCACCGTGCTGCCGTTCATCCTTCGTGGAGCCAACCTTCTCGGCATCGACAGCGTGCAGGGCCCCATCGGCCCGCGCCGCGCCATGTGGCAGCGGATCGGAACCGATCTCAAACCCACGTGGCTCGACACGCTCGACACCGAGGTGGTCGGCTTCGACGCCCTGGCGCCGCAACTCGATCGCATCCTGGCGGGCGGCATGCGCGGGCGTGTCCTGGTGAGCCCCACCGCCTGACCCCTCCCCACCACCACTGCCACCTGGAGCATCGATGGAACGCAGCACCGGCCGCCGCCTCGGCACTGTCCATGAACCCGCCCGCGACATCGACGTGGTGCATCAGACCGATGTGCTCGTCGTCGGCTCGGGGCCCGCAGGCTTGTCGGCTGCGCTGGCTGCAGCGCGCGCCGGCGTGGAGGTGACACTGGTCGAGCGCTTTGGCTGCTTCGGCGGCAACATCACCACCGTCGGGGTGGAGGGCATGGCCTGGTACCGCCACGAGGCCACGGTGGAAGCCAATGGCATCGGCCGCGAGTTCGAAGATCGCGCCTACGCGATGGGCGCCGCTGTGCCAGAGAGCCAGTCGCAGAGTTACGAACTCGATGCCGAGGGCTTCAAGGTGGTGGCCGACACGCTGGTGCAGGAGGCCGGCATCCATCCGATGCTGCACCGGGCATTCGCTGCGCCGCTGATGGACGGCAACCGGGTGGGCGGCATCATCACCGAGTCCAAGGCGGGCCGCGAAGCCATCGTGGCTCGACGCGTCATCGACGCCACCGGCGATGCCGACATCGCATTCCGCGCCGGCGCCCACACCCATCTCGCACCTCGCGAGCATCTCATGGCCGCCTCGGTGATGTTCCACATCGCCGGAGTGGACAAGCGCAAGTTCGTGGAAGGGGTGGCAGCCGATCCGCAGACCTACCGCGATTGGGGTGGCAACGGGGAATGGAACATCGAGACCTCGGGCAAAGAAGACGCCATGTTCTCGCCGTTCCTGCACAAGCCGTTCAAAGCGGCACTCGATGCGGGATTGATCCCCTCCGACCTCACTACCATCGCCGGCACCTGGGGTGCCATCCACGACAGCGGCGAACTTACCTACATGAACCTGGTGCACCTTGCGGGCATCGACGGCACCGACCCCGACGACCTCACCATCGGCGAGATCGAAGGGCGCCGCCAGGCCATGCACGCTCTGGCGGCCCTCAAGGCGTTCACACCGGGCTGCCAGGACGCGCGACTGCGTAACTTCGGCATGACATTGGGTGTGCGCGACACCCGCAAGATCGACGCCGTCTACAACCTCACCGAGCACGACGTACGCGAACAGGGTCGCTTCGACGACACGATCGGCATCTACCCCGAGTTCATCGACGGCTACGGCATCCTGGTGCTGCCTACCACCGGGCGATACCTGCAACTGCCGTACCGCAACATCCTGCCCAAGGGTGTGCGCAACCTGCTGGTCGCCGGCCGTTCCTCCGGCGGCGATCGGGTGGCTCACGCAGCCACCCGCAACATGGCGTGCTGCGCAGTGCTCGGCCAAGGGGCAGGCGTGGCTGCAGCCCAAAGCCTGCACGACGGATGCGACGTGGAGGACGTGCGCGTCGAGGCCGTGCAGCGGGTGCTCGAGCACCAGGGCGTTCGAATCCACTGATCGCCTGCAGGGGTCGTTCTCGAACATTCCGAGGCGGCGAGATCGTCGCATTTTTCGACGCCACGTAGCGAGGACGATCGGCCCTACCGCTCTGAGTGATCTGAAGATAAGGTTTGGATCACAACCTCGGTAGACGCCCGGTTCGCGAGATGTCACGTCTCCAACGGGCCCGACGCCTTCCCGAGCCCAACGGAAGGACGCATATGAACGTCGCCGACCGGATGCTCCCATCCACCCAACGAATCGGGTTGGTGAGCACCTACCCGCCCACCCTCTGCGGCCTCGCCACCTTCGCCCACGCGCTCGGTACGGCCCTCGCCCAGCAGGGCCACGACGTGCATGTCGTGCGAGTTCGAGGTGAACGCCGACCCGAAGCGAGCAACCCACGAGTGGTTGCCTCACTCCGCGAACGCGATCCGGCTTCGCTGGCGCACGCCGCCGCGCTCCTGTCGAGCTGCGACACGGTGATCCTGCAACATGAGTACGGCATCTACGGGGGCGCCGACGGCGCCGAGGTTCTCGAACTCATCGAGGCCATCGAAGCCCCCGTGGTGGTGGTGCTCCATACGGTGCCCCTGTACCCCACACCGCATCAGCAC
Source organism: uncultured Acidimicrobiaceae bacterium (assembly GCA_903919455.1). GTDB lineage: Bacteria > Actinomycetota > Acidimicrobiia > Acidimicrobiales > Ilumatobacteraceae > UBA668. The sequence goes on from CAIXIJ010000019.1 coordinate 55,394, forward strand.
CAGATCATCGCCGCATTGGCGCAACGGGCACAACGACTCGTGGTGATGAGCGAGACCGCACACGAACGGCTGTGTGATCTGTACCCCGTGCGAGAGCATCACGTGGACGTGATTCCCCACGGTGCTGCCACGCCCACACCGCCGCCCTACCGCGACCTGCTGGCTCCGCAGCTGCTCACCTGGGGCCTGCTCGGACCCGGTAAGGGCATCGAACACACCATTGCGGCGCTCGCGATGCTCGCCACCGAACGCGTTCGGCCGCACTACACCATCGCGGGTGTCACCCACCCGAACGTGTTCGAGCGCGATGGCGACCGATACCGCAACTCGTTGCAGCGACAAGCTGCCAACGGCGGCGTGGCGTCCGCAGTCACGTTCGACGACCAGTACCGAGATACGGCACAACTCACGACGTTCATCGCCTCAGCGGAGATCGTCGTATTGCCCTACGACTCCACCGACCAGGTGACGTCAGGCGTGTTGGTGGACGCCATCGCGGCTGGTCGCCCAGTCATCGCCACCGCCTTCCCGCACGCGGTCGAACTGCTGGCTTCGGGTGCCGGCATCGTGGTGCCGCACCGCAACCCCACTGCATTGGCCACCGCCATCCGGTCGGTCGTCATGGATCAGGACCTCAAGAACTCGATGGCCCAGGAAGCATCGCGGCTCGCACCCACGCTCAGCTGGGCAACGGTGGCAGCCGCGTACGCTCGCCTCGGCCGCGACCTCCAAGCCGATGCATCGACCTCGCGACCGTGATGCGAATCGTCAGCAACGCCTTTGCTCACTTGGATCGTCTCACTGACGAGCGCGGCCTGTTCGAACATGCCGAGGGCGTGCAACGCCGAGAAGCCGGCGGGTACTGCACCGACGACAACGCCCGCCTCCTGGTGGTCTGTTCCAGAGAAGTCGATGCAGGTCGGCCCGGGCACCTGTCTCGGGTTGCGCTGCGGGTGGTTCGCGATGCGCAGGACGAGCACGGCCGATTCCACAACCGACTGAGCCGCGAAGGCGTGTGGGAGGACACGGCAACGGACGAGGACTGCTGGGGCAGAGCCCTGTGGGGTCTCGGGACGGCCGCCCATCATCACTCGAATCCATCGGTTCGGAGATGGGCGCATCGCAGCGTCATCGCAAGTCTCAAAGTGCGCTCGCCCTGGCCGCGAGCGCGGGCCTTCGCCACCATCGGTGTCGCCGAAGTCGCGGCCGTGGATGGGTGCAACGGCGACGTTCGATCGTTCCTGGTCGACAGCATGGTCCGTGTCGGACAGGTACCGAGCGGCGCGTGGCAGTGGCCCGAGCCGCAACTGCGGTACGGAAACGCCACGGTTGCAGAGGCACTGATCGCCGCAGCGCACGCCATCGGCAGTCCCTCCGATGTGGACCGCGGGCTGCGCATGCTCGACTGGCTCCTGCAGATGGAGACCAGCAGCGGACATCTCTCGCTGGTCGGTCACCATGGGCGATGGCCAGGAGACGCCACACCGCAGTTTGATCAGCAACCCATCGAGGCGGCTGCGATGGCAGATGCCTGCTGGCGGGCGCACGAAGTGACCGGCGACCCGGCGTGGATCCGGGGGATCACGGCGGCCGCAAAGTGGTACCTCGGCGAGAACGACAGCGGACTGCGCATGTTCGACGAAACGTCAGGGGGCTCGTACGACGGGCTTCATGCCGATCGAGTGAATCTCAACCAGGGCGCTGAATCGACGCTTGCTCTGGTCTCCACCTTCCAACGAGCTGACAGATTCGAGGGCATCCTGTGAACGTCGAACTGCACGACACTGGCATCGTCATCCGGCCCGACCCCTCGCGGGTGCTCGCCAGGTTCTTCGTTCCCGGCCGAGAGGATCTCGCGCCTGGCGCATCGCGCGCCGGAGGCGTGGTGGAGCGCGTCCTTGCGCTCGAAGAAGCCGAGGTGGAACGAGCGCTGCGCGACGTGGAGCGCCGCTGCGGGCCTCACCATCGCTCGCTCGACCACATGCTCCGCCTCCACGCGGAGATGATGATGCCCCGAGTTGATTCGAACGTGGAGCTCTCCGATGCGCGGCTACGGCTGCTCGGTGCCACGTTCACCCGGGAGGACTCATTGGAGGGTGCGGCGCTCTGCAACCCCTCCATCGTGCTGCACCCTCGACAACGCAGTGATGTGGATGCCGACTTCATCATCAGCGTGCGCGGCATCGGCGAGGGGCACCGTTCCTCGATCGGCTTTCGCACCGGCACCGTTCGCGCCAACGGGATGGTGACCATCGACGATCCCGGTCCCTATCCGGAAGCCGCCGTCGATCACTCCAGCATTCATCAACGCTCCGTGTTCCAAGCCGTGTTCGCGGAGCGCGGCAACGAGCCGGAGAACATCGCCTTTCTGCTCGACGGACTCGACGAGGAATTCGATGATGCACAACTCGAGGCGCGCATTGTCCTGCTGCTCACTGAGGACGCAGGCCGCAACAACACGGAGGACACTGCGAAGGAGGTTCGCGAACTCGCCGCGTCGGGCTACTCCGCCGACTTCGCGGAGTCGACCGAACTCACCGAACGCATCCTCTGGCCGCACGCGCCCTCGGAGTCGCATGGTCTGGAGGACGCTCGATTCGTGCGCTTCGTCGACGACAACGGCGACGTGACCTACTTCGCGAGCTACACCGCGTTCGACGGCATTCACATCGAGCAGCACATGCTCGACACGAAGGACTTTCGATCATTCCGGTCGGCTCCGATGACGGGCGCCGCCGCAGTCGGAAAGGGTCTGGCGCTGTTCCCCCGCAAAGTGCTCGGTCAGTACGCGGCGCTCACGCGTTCCGATCGGGAGAGCAACGAGGTCTCGTTCTCGCACGACCTGCGCCATTGGCCGGACCACCACACGGTGCAACCACCGGAGCGATCGTGGGAGATGGTGCAACTCGGCAACTGCGGCTCGCCGATCGAGACCGATGCCGGCTGGCTGGTGCTCACTCATGGCGTTGGTCCTATGCGCACCTACTCGCTCGGCGCGATCCTGCTGGACCTCGAAGACCCCCGGCGAGTGCTGGCTCGAACCGACGGGCCCATCATGATGCCCGACGGCGACCGCGCCTACGGCTACGTGCCGAACGTGGTCTACACCTGCGGTGGCATGGCCCACGGCGACACCCTGGTGCTGCCCTACGGCATCGGCGACCAGAAGATCGCCATCGCCACGCTGTCGATCAACGATCTGTTGACGACGATGTCGCCGGTGAAACCCTCGCACCGGCGCTCGGATCGGATCCGCTAGAGGTTCCTCACGGGAGGAATGGGTGCGCACGCGACGCCTCCCCTAGCCTTGTCAACCGTGCCCACCGCCACCACCGCCGCGTTCTCCATCACCCTCGACTGCCGCCTCGACAACGTGCCCGGCACGCTCGGCCGCCTGTGCAGCGCCATCGGCGAAGCAGGCGGCAACATCGGCGCGCTGGACGGGTTCGACGTGCGCGGCGCCGAGCTGCGCCGCAGCCTGGTGGTGCACTGCCGCGACGAGGCCCACCAGCAGCGCGTGGTCGATGCAGTACACGCCCTCGGTGGCGTCACGCTGATGGACTGGTGGGACCGCACGTTCCGCATGCACGAGGCCGGGAAGATCCAGACCGGCACGTTGGCACCGGTGAACGATCGCGACGACCTCTCGATGGCCTACACCCCCGGTGTGGCCCGCGTGTGCACGGCAATCCACGAAGACCCCGCGCTCTCGCACCGCTACACCATCCGCAAGAACACCGTCGCCATCGTCAGCAACGGCACCGCGGTGCTGGGCCTCGGCGACATCGGCCCCGAGGCCGCCATGCCGGTGATGGAAGGCAAGGCCCTGCTGTTCAAGGAGTTCGGTGGCGTGGATGGTTTCCCCATCTGCATCAACGCCCGCACCGCCGACGAAGTGGTCGACTTCGTGCAGCGCATCGCCCCCACCTTCGGCGGCATCAACCTGGAAGACATCAAGGCACCCGAGTGCTTCGAGATCGAAGAGCGCCTGAAGGCCAGCCTCGACATCCCGGTGTTCCACGACGACCAACACGGCACCGCGGTGGTCACGCTGGCCGCGCTGTGGAACTCGCTGAAGATCACCGGCAAGAAGATGGAGGACCTGTCGGTCGTCATCGCCGGCATGGGTGCCGCCGGTGTGGCCATCGGCAAGATCCTCATCAATGCCGGCGTCGGCGAGATCGTTGGCTGCGACCGCACCGGCGCCGTCTACTCGGGCCGCAGCGACCTGAACATCGCCAAAGAGTGGTTCGCCGAGAACACGAACCCGTCGCGCAAGATGGGCTCCATCAGCGACGTGATGCGCGGCGCCGACGTGTTCGTGGGCGTCAGCGGCCCCGACCTCATCACGGCCGCCGATCTGCGCAACATGGCGCCGAACCCCATCGTGTTCGCAATGGCGAACCCGAACCCCGAGATTCGCCCCGAACACGCCGACGGCCTGGCAGCGGTGATGGCCACCGGTCGCAGCGACTACCCGAACCAGATCAACAACGTGCTGGCCTTCCCCGGCCTGTTCCGCGGCGCGCTCGACGTGAGCGCCACCGACATCACCGAGAACATGAAGCTCGCCGCTGCCGTTGCCATCGCCGAATCGGTCAGCGACGCCGACCTGTCGCCGCAGTTCGTGGTGCCGTCGGTGTTCGACCGCACCGTGGTCGACCGCGTGGCCCCCGCCGTGTCGGCCGCCGCCATCGCCGACGGCGTCATCCGCAAGTAACTCCGCGGCGACGCCAGTCGCGGTCATGGAATTGGGCTGCGGCCCACTTCAGTGCCCACGCTGCGAACGTTGCGGCTACAAACCGGGGTAGGGTCGCCTTTCGACGAACGAGGAGCCACTGTGCCCGAGAAGTCACCCCAGAAGCCTTCGGCCAAGAAGCAAGGCAAGACCCTGAAAGAGAAGCGGGTCGCCAAGCAGGAGAAGAAGGACAACCGCCCGAAGGGGCTGTGAACATGAGCACCCCCGACGACGGCTCCACCGACGCGGTGGATGCCGCTAGTGCGACGCGCCGCTGCTGGCGATGCCTGCAGCAGTTTCCACTCGACCCCGACGAACCGGTGCGACCCAAGGGTCTCGCCGCCGGATGGTGGGTGTGCGACGCCTGCCACGCCACCCTCATCCCTGGCAAAGGCTGAGCAGCGCGCTCAGTTCACATTGGGGCTGCGGCCTTCCCAGTAGGGCGCACGCAAGTCCTTCTTCAGGACGCTGAGATATCGCACCTGACCTGGGGTTTCGAGGTCGCAGCGGTCTCGATGGCACTCCGATGGCACTCAACTTCTGTGCTGCGCTTCCGGTTCCGCTGCCTCTGTAAGAGACGAGGACTCGGAGGAACCGATGGCGCTGGACGTGACACGGGTGACCGTACTGGGCGGGAGCCGGAAGCGGGTGGCGACGCGCGATCGCCGCGGCGTGGTGACCGAACGGTACGAGGTGCGGTGGCGGGCGCTGCTCCGCTGCGGCGAGAGCCGGATGTTCCGGCAGCGCTTCGACCGAGCGGCCGATGCCGATCAGTTCGTCAGCCGGCTCAGAGCCGTCGGGTTGCCTGCAAGCGGTTGGCACCTCGACGACGACGGACGACCCAGCGACGAGACCGTCATGGCCGGGCTTCCAACCGAGAACCTCACGGTGTGGACCGCGCTGCAGCTGTACCGGTCGGCCACGTGGCGCGGCGCGTCGGCGAATGGTCGAAAGGCCGCTTCGTTCACGCTGCGCACGACAGCACGAGTGTTGAAGCCGAACGCTCCGACCCTTCCGACGGCCGCCCGCGCGTACCTCGACCTGATCGCGTTCCGCGGCCCCGACGAGCCGACCGACGCGAGCGCGATCGGCGAGAAGTACCACTACCGCGGCGAGGTCTTCGGTGCTGCCGACCTCCTCGCCGGACGGCGTTTCCTCGAGCGATGGTCACTGCCGGTCGCGGACCTGGACCGTGACCGCGTCCGGCGGCTCATCGCCGAGCTCGGCCATGGGCGGGCAGCGGCCACGGAGGGCCGTCGGTGGACACAACTGCGCGCCGTACTCCGCTGGTGGCACGTCGAGGGCATCATCACCGCCGACCTCACGACACGCCTCGGCGTCATCCGCGGCACGAGCATCCCGACTCTCGGCGACGATGAGCCCGTTCCGGATGAGCGCGAGATGTGGGCAATGGCGTGGGCGCTGTGCCTCATCGGAAGGCCGCAGTACGCGGCACTGCCGCTCGTGATAGGCGGGGCCGGGCTCCGTATCGGTGAGTGCTGCGAGCTCCGTGGACGCGACTGCACGGACGGGCCGAACAACGGCATGTGGATCTCGGTTCGGGGCACGCTGGCCACTCCGGGCCGCTCGTGGACCGACTCCGGCGACGGCATCGAGCGACGCGGCACGAAGGCCAAGGGACCGGACGGCGACCTCCGGGGCCGGCGCACCTACCTCCAGGCTGCGGAAGCGTCGGTGCTGCGCACCCAACTCGAGCAGTTCTGCAGCGACCCGGCCGACGCTCGCGTGTTCACCAGCACCACCGGCCGCCATCTCGATGTCTCCCACCTCCAGCAGCGGGCATGGAAGCGCTCCCGCGAGTTGGCGTTCCCGGAGGGCCACCGTCTGCGTAACGTCGGGCGTCACGCGTTCCGCCACCTCGCTGTCACACGATGGTTGCGAGCCGGCGTCCCGTTGCGGACGGCGGGGCGCTGGGGTGGCTGGAGCGACGTCGCCACCATGCTCCGCTGGTACGAGTCCAGGCTTCCGGGTGACGACGAGCTGGCCGCTGGCCGGCTATCCGGGACCGGCATGAACGCAGCAGGTCGCTGACGGTGGGCGAGCCCGCCAACAATCGATTCACCTTCTCCGTGACAGGCCTGGCCTATCGTGTGAACCATGAGCGCCGTGACAACCCTTGAACGTGCCGTGTATGGCATCGGTCAGGCCTCGTCGTTGCTCGGTCTGCGCCATGACAAAGTCCGTGGATGGCTCGACGGCTACAAGCGCAGTGGCGTGCAGTACGCGCCCGTCATCCGCGAGGCGTCGACGGGTAGCGATCTCGTCACATGGGGCGAGTTCGTCGAGCTCGGTTACCTCCGCGAATACCGCCGTGCCCGCGTCAGCCTCCAGCACATCCGTCCGGTCATCGAACGCCTGCGCCAGGAGTTCGGTGTGCGCTACCCGCTGGCCCACTCTCGGCCATGGGTGTACGACCGGCAGCTCGTTCTCCGTATTCAGGAGGAGACGCATCTCGATCCGTCGCTGGCGATCGTCATCCGCTCGGGCCAGGAGCTAATCCTCGCTCGCGAGGTCGAGTCCTACCTGCAGAAGGTCGAGTTCGCTGACAACGTCGTCGCCCGCATCCGACCAGCAGGCAAGACCTCACCGGTCGTCATCGACCCGGAGTTCTCCTTTGGTCGGCCGTCGATCCGCGGTGTTGCCACCGAACGCATCGCCGAGCTCTACCGGAGCGGCGACAGCGCCGAATTCCTGGCCGAGACGTACGAGCTGCCCGTCGGCGACGTCAACGCCGCGATCGCGTACGAGACCCAACTGGCGGCAACGGCTGCCTGATGGGCGGTGACGCTCCGGCACGGTTCTTCGTCGACGAGAACGACCTCGCGCTCGGCCGCAGCCTTGCCCACGAACGTCGGGATGTGCTGCACCCCGGCCACGTCCGTCTGCCCAAAGTCCCGTTCGGCACTCCGGACGCTGCGTGGCTCCCAATCATCGGCGGACTGGGATTGGTCGTCATCACACGAGACAAGAAGATCCGGTCTCGACCAGCAGAAGCGGAACTGGTCATCGATGCCGGTGTCCGCGGGTTCGTTCTAACCAGTGCTGGCGACATGAGCACCTGGGACACCCTCTCAGTGCTCGTGCGTCAGTGGGACGCGCTCGAACGGCACCTCACGGAGCATCCAGGCGGACCATGGCTCGCCGCCCTCACCAGCCAAGGCGTGCGCCCGCTGCGAATTCGGAGTTGAGCCGACATGGTCACGCTATGGACTGAACTCCAGTCGCCACCACGCCACACCACACCACAACACAACGGGGCACAAGGAACTAGGCGAACGGCCCATCGTGGATCGCTTGAGCACGCCTTTCATTCGGCAGTTGGCTCAAGTGGTCGCGTGGGGAGTCGCGTTCCGAAGGTGACTGCCCAAAGCGACCCAGACACGCTCCGCTGAACGCAGGTCGCTGAGGGGCGGCGGTTCGGAGAAGCACGCCGGGCGATCTCCTCGTTGCGCAAACGCGTCGGTGCTTCGGGCGATTAGGCGTGAGCCGATAGTCAGGGCCGTGAGAGCAGCGACTGGAGAGGCAGCTCTTGCAACTCTTGTCGGTGTGGACCTCCCCTCGCGACTGACCGCCAGTGGCCTCGAGTGTCGCTGTCGCTGGGATGGCCAAACGCCCTGCCGGCTCGCTCTTCCTTCGTTCGAACAGTTCAAGTCGATCTGACCATTCGTGTTCTCTGGCCTATCACGGCGCCTTCCGGCGACCAGGTCTCCGGTGGCTCTCACGCAGTGTGTGGACTCCTACAAACACTCATTCCTGCGATCCTTCATTTCACCTGGGGAGGACGAGGAACGCGCTGATTCTTCCGCATCTCAAGAGGAGTATTCCCTATCTTTCGAATAATAGATGCCCTATCTCAATGCAATCATTGTCTTCAGTCTTCAGGGTGGGTCAGCGAGCCACAACTCCATGACCACTAACAAGGAGGAAGCGATGCAAAGCAAGAACTCGTTCCACAGGGTGCGCCATCTCGGATTGGTAGCGCTGCTCGCCGTCGGTGCCATCGCGACGGCGACCCTTACAAGCAGCCCACCGGCGCAGGCGGCAGCACCCACTGCGTTGGTGAACATCTACGTAGCGGATGCCTACGGCACGGTCCGCCCGTGCTATCGAACAACTAGCGGAAGCTCATCGAAGTACTTCTGTCGGGTGATCTCGAGGGAGTACATCAGCTACCTGCCGACCGCCGCCAAGGGCAAGCGAGAAGTTGCGCCAGGTAACTGGAGCGTGACGCTGAGCACCGGGCTCCTGTTGGAGGGTTGCACGAATCCGAGCACCGGGTTCACGTGCTACTCGCACGCATCGAGTATCTCGATCAAGCAGTACAACTCCAACCCATGGTCCTACTACGCAAGCGCTCTCAAGTCGACGTTCGTCAACACCGGCACGGCGGCCACCTGTCTGTACGGGCTATACCACTTCGACCCAGACATCACAAGTTGTCTCTAGCTTGCCGACGGCTCCTCGCCGACATGGACGCCCTCTCCTGCGAGCAATCGCGGGAGAGGGCCGCTCCGTTGGTATCATGGACCACGGAATGTGAGGCGCGCATGAGATCAATCAACTCTCGTCAGCGAGGCCTCACCAATGCCAAACCCATCGTCCGCGGTGAGAAGGCGGTTCGCTTATGAGCACTCCCACCGAACCCGACACCCCAGAAGCGGCAGTTGGACGCGCGAGGCGCCTCCGGTGCATTCTCGTCGCAATGGCCCTGGTTCTCGCTGTTGTGCTAGGGCTCAATTTCCGCGCAATCTCGGAAGTTAATGGGGAGATCTCGCGAATTCGGTCCACGGCTCCGACTGTGACAATCAGCGAGCAAGACATAATTGAGTCTGCGTACGGTGCGCCTGACACGCTGGCGCAGCAGTTTAGCATCAGCGGCTCGGACGTACAGTTCACCCAAGAAGTTGCGGGAGATTGGTGCGTCACTGTGCGTGTGAGCAGGTTGCTGACAGAGCGGTCGATCAGCTTCAACGTGTCCGACTCGCGGCTGGTTGAGACCGAAGGCTGCTGATCTGCATACGAGTGACGGCGTCAGAACGACGGGGCCGGCCAGAGGCGGGGCACTCACGAACGGGATTCCTGCACCCGCCCGCACGCGCTGATCCTCAGAGTGGCCTGCGGTGCAGATCGGCATGGTAGCTGTGCCAAAGCGCGACCGACCGAACAGTGAGCCGCGGCCTGGCTTGGACGCCTCACTCTCGCGTCCGGTTCGCAAGCGGTGGAATGCGCGCCGACACCGGCCTGAAGGTCCTGACATCGAGCACCCCTCGAGTCATGCGCCGCGTCGGTTCACGCTGCGCATACATTGATCGCCGGTGACTCGTCGAGCTCTGCACCGTCGCGGCGCGTGCTGCGAACTGGCATCTGCGCTCTACGGGCCACGATTTCGAGGGTCGCGAGCCAGAGCCTGGCTCAGTTCCGGTGGGCGGTCACCGGCCAGTCTTCGAGCGACCGATGCGGAGGAACAACGGGTCGCGGACATGCCGCCGCGCCACGGCGACTTCACGTGCATGACCTTTGGTGCATGTGTGTGAGGGTCCCAATTTGAGACTGCTTCGTTCGGCCGGTGCGGGCTCCGCACCACGGATCCTGAACTCTCGTTGGCACTCCGTTGGCACTTTTCGTCGGTCAGTGGCGGTTGATGACGGACGAGAGTGGTCACTGGGGGACACATCTAACGGGATCGACGTCGACACATCGTCCCTGCTCAGGGGTAGCATCGAGCACCAACAGCTGCTAATTTACGTTGCGGCTTCGACCTTCCCAGTACGGCGCACGCAGATCCTTCTTCAGGATCTTGCCGCTGGGGTTACGGGGCAGCGCATCCAGCCAGTCGACGCTCGTCGGGCACTTGAACTTCGCCAGACGCTCTCGGGCGTAGTCGATGATGTCCTGCTCGGTCACCTCGGCGTCGGCCTTCTTCACGACCATCGCCTTGGCGGTCTCGCCCCACCGTTCGTGCGGCACTCCGATGACGGCGCAGTCGGCGATGGCCGGGTGGCCCATCAGCACGTTCTCCACCTCGGCCGGGTACACGTTCTCGCCGCCGCTGACGATCATGTCCTTCACCCGGTCGTGGATGTACACGTAGCCGTCGGCATCCACGTAGCCGGCATCGCCGCTGCGGAACCAGCCATCGGCGTCGATGCTCTTGGCGGTCTCTTCGGGCATCTTCCAGTAGCCCTTCATGATCTGCTGACCGCTCAGCCAGATCTCGCCCACTTCGCCCTGCGGGCACTCGTCACCGTTGTCGGGGTTCACGATCTTCAGGCCCACGCCCGGGCCGGGAAGGCCGCAACTGCGCAAACGATGACGGTTGGGGCCACTCACGTCGTGATCGGCAGGGGCCAGGTTCACCACGGCACCGGTGGTCTCGGTGAGGCCATAGGCCTGCCAGAACTTGCAGCCGAACGTGGTGACGCTCTTGGCCAGCACCTCTTCGCTGATCGGCGATGCGCCGTAGACGAGCACGCGCAGGCTGGTGAAGTCGGCAGTGTCGATGCCCGGCACCATCAGCATGAACTGCAGCACGGCCGGCACCACGAAACCGTGGGTGATGCCCAACTCGGGAATCAGACGCACCAGCGCGGCAGGGTCGAGATCGCGCAGGATGACGGTGGAAGCACCCACGTACTGGCCGGCCGTCGCCCAACCGCCGCCACCGATGTGGAACAGCGGCATCGCAGCGAGGTTCACCGCCGACTCGTCGAGTTCCCACATCTCGCGGGCCAGCGGCAGCAGGCCGAAGAAGTTGCTGTTGGTGAGCATGACGCCCTTGGGGCGGCCGGTGGTGCCGCTGGAATACAGCTGGAATGCCACGTCGTCGGGGCCCTGCTGCGCGCCGGGGTCGGTGGCGGGCTGTGCGACGAGTTCGGTGTCGTAATCGGCGTAACGGCCGTCGCCGCCGATGACCAGGACCTGACGCACCGAGGGCAGGTTGCCCACGATGGCGTCGAGTACCGGCACGAAATCTGCGCCCACCACGAGCACCTTCGCGTCGGCGTCGTTCACGATGTACTCCACCTCGGGTGCGGCCAGACGCCAGTTCACATCGACGGCCACCGCATTCAGCAGCGCACAGCCGTAGAACACGTCGAAGTGTTCGAGGCTGTTCTTCTCCAGGAAGGCCACACGGTCTTCCGAGCCGACACCATGCGATGCCAACAGGTTCGCCATGCGGCACGAGCGCTCGTAGGCCTCGGCCCAGCTCACTCGGCGATCACCGGCGATGTAGGCGACGCTGTCGGCCAACTCCGAACCGTGGACGCGGATGATGTCGACGACGCTATTGATGTTCCCCATGAACGCGGGATCGTAGTGCCAGCCCCATCGGGCCGTAAACGCCTACGACCGGACGTCGAAGCCCAGCCCGAAGCTGCGGACGGCGCGAGCAAAGATGTTCGGCTCCACGTCGGGTTCGCTCACCACGCGCAGGTTCGTGATGCGCTGCGACAACTGCGAGAACGTTTCGGCCAGCGTGGTGCGAGCAACGTTCGTGCCGACGCACAGGTGCGTGCCATAGCCGAACGCGATCTGCGGGTTCGGGCTACGGCGGATGTCGAACGTGAACGGATCCGCGAACACGTTCTCATCGCGGTTCGCTGACGGGTACAGCATGACGATGCGATCGCCGCGTCGAATGGGTTGGCCGCCCACCTCGTCGTCGGCGATGGCGCGGCGGAACATGTTGTTCAGCGGCGTCACCCAACGAAGCACTTCCTCCACCGCACCCGGCACCAGCGATGGGTCGGCCGCCATGGCCTCCCACTGCTCGGGATGGTCGACAAACGCCCGCACGCCGTGCGAGATGGCGGTGCGCGTGGTCTCGGCACCGCCGCTGATGAACAGGCCTACCTCGTGGACGATCGCGGCGGGCGACAACGGCTCGCCGTCGATCTTGGCGTTCACCCACGTGCCGATGAAGTCGTGCGCCGGGCATCCGTGGCGTTCCGCAGCCAGCGGCATGAGGGCCTGCACGAACTCCATGTTGGCGTCGATGAACTCCGTGAACGTGTGGCCGTCGCGTTCGCGCATGTCGATGCGCATCAGCCGCTCACTCCAGCTCTTCACCTCGCGCCACATGCTCTCGGGATAGCCGAGCAGCTGGCAGGTGAGGCGTGCCGGCAACTGGCCGCTGAACTCCTCCACCAGCTCCATCTCGTTCTTGCCGTTGGCAGCGGCGTCGATGAGCTCGGCGACCATCGCCTCGATGTCGGGCCGGCGCTTCGCCACCGCTGCTGCGGTGAGGTCGCCCTGCACCAACAGGCGCTGCTGGTGGTGACGCGGGTCGTCCTGGGCGATCATGTTGATCTCGTCGGGGTTCCAGATGGCCCGGTAACCCTGGCTGCTGGCGAACACCGTGCTGCGGCGCTCCACGTCCTTCAGGTCGGCGTGGCGGGTGATGCCCCACAGGCCGTTGCGCTGGTCGCGATACACGGGCTCGTTGGCTCGCATCCAGGTGAAGGCCTCGTGCATACGGGCCTTGTCCTGGTACAGGTACGGGTCGAGCAGGTCGAAGACCAGACGGTCGGTGGCGGCACTCATGACGTCATCGAACCACAGCCCCGCCGCCCGCTTCGTGTCGTACGCCCCGCCCGACCGCCCGACCGGCCGGCCCCGCCCCCACCCCACCCCACCCCCATCCGAGTCGCTGGCTCCCAACCGAGTCCCACAACCCCAACCGAGTCCCACAACGCCATGCGAGTCGGGACTCGCACCCCGGGTGCGAGTCCCGACTCGGATGGGGCGGGCGGCAGCGACTCGGATGGGGCGGCGCGGCGGTCAGGGGCGCTTGGTGCCCCAGGTGTTCCAGTGGGTGGCAGCCGTGGCGGGTTTGCGGGGGGCCACGCCGAAGTTGCCCTGCGGGTACCCCACCGGCACCAACGCCGCGATCTCGAACCGGGGCGAGCCGTCGGAACGGGTCGGCACACCCAACAGCGCCAGCACCTCAGCGCTGTGGATGCGAATGACGGTGGTGAGCGCCGTGCCCAACCCCAGCGCCCGGGCTGCGACGCAGAAGTTCTGGACGGCTGGATACACGCTGGCGTCGAGGCGGCCGATGTCCATGTGGCCCTCGGCATCGTCGGCGCCCCACGGGATGATCGGCTGCAGAAACAACACCAGCACGGGCACGTCGCCGAGGTGGTCGGCAAGATGACGGCTGGCATCGCGGGTGCGGCGCCACGCTGCAGCCTTGGCCTCGTCGTCGAAGGCAGCCTCGCCGGGTAGGGCTTGCTCGTAGCGGTGATAGGCGCGCTGATACAGCGCCCCGACCGCCGCTCGCATCTCGGGGTCGGTCACCACCACGTACTGCTGCGGCTGCACGTTGCCGCCGCTGGGCGCCTGCTGCGCGGCCTTCAGGCAATGCTCGATGTCGGCGTCCGGCACCGGGTCGGCGGTGAAGCGCCGGATGGCGCGGGTGGTCATGAGCGCGGTGATGGCGTCCATGTCATCTCCCTTCGAAGGTGGGCGTGCGGCCGTCGCGCAGCGCGTCGATGGCCTCGGCATGGTCACGCGACAAGAAGCACGGAATCTCGAGTGCCGTGCTGAGGTCGAAACTGGTGAGCAGTGCCTGCTTCAGACCGGCGTTCACGGCGAGCTTGGTGCCCTTCACGGCCAACGGCGGTTGCGCAGCCAGGCGTTGAGCCCACGCCAACGTGCGCTCGCGCACCTGCTCGGGCGCACACACCTCGGCGGCCACCCCCAGCCTCAACGCGTCGGCCGCCGTGAGGGGCTCGCCGAGCAGCAGGTGCCGCTTGGCAACCATGGGGCCGAGCAGTTGCGGCCAGATCACGGCACCGCCATCGCCCGCTACCAGGCCGACGTTCACGTGCGGGTCGACCACCACGGCGCGCTCGCTCATCACTACGAGGTCGCACAGCAGGGCGATGGACGCACCGAGACCAGCCGCCGAGCCATTCAGCCCGCAGACCACCGGCACCTCGATGTCCAGCAGGTCCCAGATCATCTGCTTCGCAACGCGACGCAGGTCGTCGAGCACGGCGGTATCGCGTAGCGATGGGAACCAGGCGAAGTCGCCGCCAGCGCTGAACGCCCGCCCTTCGGCGGTGAGCACCACTACCCGGCCACCAGGGTTGCGCCGAAGCTGCGCGAACAGTTCACCGAACTCGTGGTGCAGCAGTTCGTCCACCGCATTCATCGGTGAGGACGGGTGGCGCAGCGTGACCACCTGCACCTCGCCGACAGTCTCGAACGTGAAGGCCTTCATGTCCGCACCGTACCTGTTCAGCGATGTGCAACTTCCTCTGGCACTTCTGTTCGGGGAGGCGCAGACTGCAATCACAGAGGTGCCACCCGTTGAGAGGGGGCCGTCATGATCACCCAGACACCGAGCCCACGCCTGGAGGTGTCACTCGATCGGTGGCAGCAGGCTGGTTTGATCGACCGAGCCGAGGCGGAAGCCATCCGCCACTTCGAAGATCACCTTGACGACGCCCCGCAACACGCCGAGCGACCGACTCGACGTATCCCGGTGGTGTCCGAAGCGTTGGGATACCTCGGCGGCATGCTCGGCGTGATCGGCCTCGTGCTGCTGGTCACCCGCTACTGGCCCGACCTCGGCACTCCTGCCAGGTTGGCATTCGCGCTCGGCACCGCCATGTTGCTCACCCTCGCCGGAGCGATGGTTCCCCATCATGGCGAGCCAGCGCTCGAGCGCCTGCGGTGGTTCATGTGGCTGGGCGCTACGGCTGCAGCCGGGCTGGCGGGTGGCGTGTTCGCCGACGGCGTGGTGAAAACCACCAATCCAAGTTCGGTGGCACTCGCCGCTGCAGCCGCGGTGACGGCGCTCAGCGGTGCACTGTGGTGGATGAAGGAACGTCCGGTTCAACAGGCCACATTCCTCGTCGGGCTCTTGGTCACTACGGGAACGTTGGGCCACCTGTGGTTCACCGACGGAATCAACGGGGTGTTGGTGTGGGTGGTTGGCGCAACGATGCTCGCTATCGGCGTGCTGCACGCCATTCCGAACCCGTTCATCACCATCGGTATCGGTGCCGGTGGCACGCTCGTCGGCGCCGCCATGTCGGCGCCGCATTCACAAGGCGACAGCCTGCTGTTCTTCGTCCTCACCGCATTCGCGTTGCTGACGCTTGCCGGTCTCGACTGGCTGATCGGCAACCGACGCGAACGCATCCTGCTCACCGTGATCGGTGGGGTGGGCATGTTCCAGGCCGCACCGCAGACAGTGGCATGGTTCGCCCGCGATGCAGCCCTCGCGACCGGGCTGACGGTGTTCGCCGTCGGTGCCTCGATGATGCTCCTCGGCCGCCTCCCCGCAGTGCGACCGAAGCTGACGCTGCAGGTGATCGGTGGCGGCGCGGTCGTGGTCGGAGCTGCCATCACCGGCGCCGAGTCAGCGGCGTTCGCCACCACCTTCGGCTTGTTGGTCGCCGTCGTCCTCATCGGCCTGGGCACCTTGCCCGGCAACGTGTTGCTGTCGTTGTTCGGCTGCGTTGGTCTGCTCGTGAACGTGCCGTGGGCCATCGGTCACTTCTTTCCCGGTCAGGGCCGAGCGCCACTGCTGATCGCAGTGTCGGGCGTGTTGATCGTGGCGGTGGCCGTATGCCTGAGCCGGCAGAGCAGGGAGCTGCACCACCAGTTCGCACGGCACTAGATCATCGAGGCGTCGATATCGATGCCGAAGTGCAGCTTCCCCAGCGTCTCGTAGAGGCGAGGCGCCACCATGATGTGCTGCGTCACGACGTGAGCGTCGCGGAGACAACGTTGCAGCGGACTGTGCTCGAAGATGGACGAGCCTCCGCCTAATCGGTACGCCACGTCGGCCGCCGTCGCCGCCGACTCGGCGGCGTGCGCCCCCGCCAATCGCATGCGAGCCCGAGCGGCCACGTCGACGCGACCGCCGGCCACCGCGACATCCCACGCTTGCGACACCTCATCGAGCAGGAACGCCCGCGCCGAGCGGAGTGTTGCTTCGGCCTTCGCCAACTCGGCCTGCGCCACACCCGACTGGCTGATGGTGCGCGAGCTGAACTGAGGCTTCTTCTCCGTGCCGAGTTCCACGATGGCATCCAACGCGTGACGTCCGATGCCGAGGCCCGCCGCGGCGACACCCACTGCGAGCAGTGTCATGTCGGGGAAGGCGCCCAGCGGCGAATCCACCAGCGGACCGGTGGCTTGCGGCTGGCTGGCTAGGTCGTCGGGTACGAAGGCGTCGCTCACGCTGAACTCCAGCGAGCCCGTGCCGCGCAGCCCCGAGGTGTGCCAGGTGTCGTGGAACTCCACCTGGTCGGGCGTGAACCACATCGAGCCGTTGTAGCCATCGCCGGCGGCACCGCCGGTGATCCAGTCGCAGTGCTGGGTGCCACTGCCCCACAGCCAACGCCCGGTGACGCGGTAGCCGCCGTCCACCTTCGTCGCCACGCCGTTACGGGCGAACACACCGCCGGTCACGTGCCGCGGGTCGCCCCAGATCTGTTGCGCCCAAGCCGGCTGCACGTAATGGCTGAGGAGCGACGTGGTGCTGGCGATCATGGTGCACCAACCGGCGGCTCCGTCGGCTTGAGCAACGCGCTCGATGACGCGCAACATCGTGGGCGGGTCCACCTGCGGCCCGCCGTACGCGTGCGGCACACACATGCGCAGCACGCCTTCGTCCTTCAGCGCCTCCACCACAGGCCCGGGTAGCCGCCGCAGTTCATCGCCCTCTGCCGCGTGCGCTGCGGCCACTATGGCTGCCCGTTCGGCTGCTGCCATCCAGTCGGTCATCGTCCGCTCCCCACCCGTTGCGCCTCATGCCAGCTCATCCCCAGGGTGACGTCCTCGTCGCGCGGCAGGCCCAACACGCGTTCGCCGATGATGTTGCGCTGCACGGCAAACGTGCCGCCACCGATGGTGAGCGCCTGGCTGAACATGAACCCGTGGTACCAACTCGGATGATCCAGCGGGTCGGCCGATTGCTGCGGAGTCATCAGCCGACCATCACGTTCGGCGTCGTAGCCATCGCGTTCCACCGACATGAGCATCGCGTCGGCGCCCACCAGTGCTCGGGCCAGCGACATCACGTGCTGCCCATGTTCATCGGCCAGCAGTTTGCGGATGCTGGCTTCCGGCCCCGGTTCCTGGCCCTTCAGCGTCGCACTGAGGGTACGTATGCGGATGAGATCGAGCAGAACGTGTTCGGTGTACACCTTCGCTGCTTCCTGGCGCAGCTGTGGGTCGGTCAACGAGCCCGCTGCCTGCAGTTGCTGAATGAGTTCCAGCCCGGTGGGCCCATTTCCCCACAGCACACCGCCGGTGCTCAGCGACACGCGCTCGTTGCCCAGCGTCACCTTCGCCAGCCGCCAGCCGTCGTGCAAGCGGCCCACGAGGTTCGCCGCGGGCAGCCGCACATCGGTGAAGAACACCTCACAGAAGTGATGGCCACCACTCATCTCGGTGATGGTGCGCACCTCGATGCCCGGCAGGTTCATCGGGCAGATGAAGTAGCTGATGCCCTTGTGTTTGGGCACGTCGGGGTCGGTGCGGGCGATGAGGATGCCGAAATCGGCGTGCTCGGCCGAGGTCGTCCAGATCTTCTGGCCGTTCACCACGAACTCGTCGCCGTCGAGCACTGCGCGCGTGCCCAGGTTCGCCAGGTCGCTACCGGCGCCGGGCTCGCTGAACAACTGGCACCAAAACTCCTCACCCGCGAGCATGGGCCACAGGTACCGGTCCTTCTGCTCCTGCGTGCCGCCTACCACGATGGTGGGGCCGCCCCAGCCGGTGCCCATCGGGTTCATCGGCAACTGCACGTGCGCCCTCGCCACCTCGTCGTCGATGATGAGTTGATGAATCGGGTCGGCGCCCAACCCCCACGGGGCAGGCCAGTGCGGTGCCACGTAACCGGCCTCGGCAAGCTCACGTCCGGTCGGGTTCGGGTGCATCGACAGCCACTCGCGCACGGCGATGCGGCGCGGGTCGTCGTCGGCCGGCAACTGGAAGTCCACGCCGCGCACCCTATTCGCTACGGTGCATCGCTGTGACTGCTGGTTGGAACCTTGCCGAGATCTGGGAACGCAATGCCGATCGTTTCCCCGATGCCATCGCCCAAACCCAGGGCGACCGCACCTACACCTGGGCGGAATTCGACCGACGGGCCGACGGCATCGCCGCAACGCTGCTGGAGCACGGCGCGCAGCACCAGGACAAAGTGGCGCAGTACATGTACAACAGCCCCGAGTACCTGGAGAGCATGTTCGGTCTGTACAAGGCGGGCCTTGCGCCGGTGAACACCAACTATCGCTACAGCGACGATGAGCTGGCATACCTCTGGACCAACTCCGATTCGGTCGCTGTTATCTTCCACGGCACCTTCGCCGAGCACTGCGAGCACATGCGGGCTCGGGTGCCGGGTGTGCGCACCTGGATCTGGGTCGACGACGGCACCGGCGAATGCCCTTCGTGGGCCATCCCCTACGAAACCGCTGCGGCCAGCGCCACCGGTCGCACCATTCCGCCGTGGGGCCGCAGCGCCGACGACCTGTACATCCTCTATACCGGTGGCACCACGGGCATGCCCAAGGGCGTGATGTGGCGCCAGGACGACATGATCGGCAGCCTCGATGCGCCGTCCAAGCGCCCGCTTCCGCTGGTCCCTGGCTGGAACGAGTTCGACGAGCGCATCGCCAAGCCCGGCCCTCGCAACCTGCCCGCTGCACCGCTGATGCACGGCACCGGCGCCTTCAATGCCATGTGGAACCTGGTACTCGCCGGGTCGGTCACCACCATGGTTGGCCGCCACTTCGATCCCGTCGAACTACTCGACACCATCCAGCGCGACAGGGTGAACAGCATCTCCATCGTGGGCGACGCATTCGCCAAGCCCATCTTGCGGGCACTCGACGCAGAACCCGGCCGCTGGGACATTTCGTCGCTGCGCGTGGTGGTGAGCAGCGGCGTCATCTGGGCGGCGGAGACCAAAGCAGGCCTGCTGCGCCACAACAACCGGCTGATCATGATCGACAGCCTCGGCAGCAGCGAGGCCATCGGCATGGCCAGCAACACCACCACCGCTGATTCGTCCGACACGGGCACCGCCAAGTTCTCCCTCGGCCCGAACACCAAGGTGCTCACCGAGGACGGACGGGAAGTGCTGGCTGGCAGCGGCGAGCGCGGCCGGGTGGCGCTGCGAGGCCGCACACCCATCGGGTACTACAAGGACGAGAAGAAGACCGCCGACACCTTCGTGTTCCACGATGGCGTGCGCTGGAGCATCCCCGGCGACTGGGCCGAAGTGGAGGCCGACGGCACCCTGAAGCTGTACGGCCGCGGTAGCCAGTGCATCAACACCGGCGGCGAGAAGGTCTACCCCGAAGAGGTGGAGGAAGCGCTGAAGCTGCACCCGTCGGTGAACGACGCCGCGGTGGTAGGCGTGCCCGACGATCGGTTTGGCGAGGCCATCACGGCACTGGTGGAGGTGCACGATGGTGACACCCTCGACGAGGCCGCGCTCATCGCCCACGTGAAGGAACGACTGGCTCACTTCAAGGCACCCAAGCGTTGCCTGCCCATCGCCACCATCGGCCGCGCTGCCAACGGCAAGCTGGATTACAAGACGTTGAAAGCGAACGCGCTGACCCAACTCGGCATCGGCTGAGCAATGAGCAACCGGCATCTGCACGCCACCATCGCCGATGTGGTGGAGCGCACGATGGCCGACTGCGCGTCAATCCCCGGTCTCAGCATCGCGATGCACAGCCGCGAGCACGGCGATGTCGGCGTTGCCCGCGGCATGGCCGATCCGGCAACCGGTGAGGCACTCACGCCCGCGCACGCGGTGCGCATCGCTTCGTGCACGAAGACGTTCGTAGCCTCGACGGTGATGGTGCTCGCCAGCAAGGGTCGCCTGCGTCTCGACCAACCCGTTGGCGAATTGTTGGCGCCCACCACCGCTGCGCTGTGGGCGCAGTACGAACACGCTCCGGCCACGACGGTGCGGCATCTCTTGCAGCATCGCAGCGGGTTGGTGGACCACAGTACGTTCCCGGAGTTCGATGCCCCGGAGCACACCCAATGGACGCCCGCCGCCCAACTCGCCATTGCGGTCGGCAAACCGGCGCTGTTCGCCCCTGGCGCGGCGTTCTCCTACAGCGACTCCGGTTACGTACTCCTCGGGCAGATGATCGAGTACCTCACAGGCCGCACGCTGGCTGCAGCCGTACGCGAAGCGCTGCACCTCGATCCTGCCGAGTTCCCTTCCATCCACTGGGAAGTGGCAGAACCCACCCCCGCAGGTCTCGTCCGTGCGCACCAGTTCCACTTCGGTGCCGACACGTACGACTGGAATCCCAGCCTCGACCTGTTCGGCGGTGGCGGCATCGTGGCCACCATGCCGGATCTCGCCCGGTGGTGGACGGCGCTGTTCGCCGGCCAGGTGCATTCCGACCTCGATCTCCAACTCGACGGCCTGTGCAGCACCGCTGGCCCCGACGGCACGCCGTGGCCGAACAACGACCTCGCCGGACTCGGCATCTTCCGTCGCACCGTGGACGGCATCGACATCTGGTCGCACGGCGGCTACTGGGGCTTGCAGACACTGCACGTGCCCGCGTTGCAGATCTCCGCTGCACTGGTCATCACCCACCGCGCCACCGACGTGCCCACCCCCACCACGGTGGCCGACGATCTGGTCCGAGCGCTTGCAGTGGGTTGAGGTCGACGCCACTCTCGGTCATCGCACGCCTGCGATCCGGGTTTCTCCATGAAGCTGAACGGCCGGTAACTTCAGCGACATGAGCGAACTCGGTTACGACGGCAAGGTCATCATCATCACGGGCGCAGGCGGTGGCCTGGGTCGGCAGCACGCGCTGCTCATGGCGTCGCGTGGCGCACTCGTGGTCGTCAACGACCTCGGTGGCGCAGTGGATGGCAGCGGCAGCGACAAGGGTGCCGCCGAGCGCGTCGTCGACGAGATCAAGGCCCTCGGCGGCGAAGCCGTCGCCGACACCAACTCGGTCGCCACGCCCGAGGGCGGCGCTGCCATCGTGAAGACCGCAGTCGATGCCTACGGCAAGGTCGATGTGGTCATCAACAACGCTGGCATCCTGCGCGACAAGGCGTTCCACAACATGGAGCCCGAACTGCTCGACCCGGTCATCGACGTGCACCTGAAGGGTGCCTTCAACGTCACCCGCGCCGCGTGGGGCATCATGCGCGAGCAGGGCTACGGCCGCGTGGTCTCCACCTCGTCGGCAGCCGGCATCTTCGGCAACTTCGGTCAGACCAACTACGGCGCCGCGAAGATGGGCCTTGTGGGCTTCACCCGCGTGCTCGCCGTGGAAGGCGCGAAGTACAACATCAAGGCCAACGCCATCGCCCCGCTTGCGCTCACCCGCATGACCGAAAACCTGATGGGCGGCCTCGGCGACAAGCTCGACCCGGGCCTCGTGTCGCCGCTGGTGGCGTTCCTCGCCCACGAGGACTGCCCGGTGAGCGGCCAAACCTTCAGTGTGGGTGGCGGCCGCGTGGCGCACGTGTTCATCGGCGAGACGCAGGGGTACCACAACCCCAACCTCTCGATGGAAGACGTGCGCGACAACTGGGGCACCATCACCGACCAGTCGGGCTACGCCGTGCCGAACAACCTCGCCGAAGAGACGGCGATGTTCCTCCCCTTCTTCAAGTAACCCACTGCTGCGGCTACCTTCGCCCCTGATGTCAACGATCAGCGTCGAGGAGTTTCAGGACCAGGCTCGCTCCTGGTTGGCCGAGCACAAGGGCGATGCGCCGCGTGACTACGGCGCCATCTGCCCACCCGATCTGGTGGACCGTGGCCTGGCGTGGCATCGCCAGGTCCACGCCGCCGGTTTCGCCGGTATCCACTGGCCCACCGAGTACGGCGGCCGTGGGCTCACCGCGTCACACAACGCGGCATGGCAGTACGAGTGTGCGTTGGCCGGAGTGCCCAGCGTGTTCAACATGGTGGGCCTCGTGCTCACCGGCGGGGCCTTGATGAAGTTCGGCACACCCGAGCAGCAGGCCCAGCACCTCGCCGCAACCCTGAGCACCGAGCACGTGTGGTGCCAGCTGTTCAGTGAGCCCGGTGCGGGCAGCGACCTCGGC
The DNA here is from genome assembly GCA_903919455.1 of uncultured Acidimicrobiaceae bacterium. Classification (GTDB taxonomy): domain Bacteria; phylum Actinomycetota; class Acidimicrobiia; order Acidimicrobiales; family Ilumatobacteraceae; genus UBA668. Next base: position 78,234 of record CAIXIJ010000019.1, read on the forward strand.
GGCCTGTCCACCAAAGCCGAGCGCGACGGCGACCGTTACATCATCAATGGTCAGAAGGTGTGGTGTAGCGGCGGGCGCTACAGCAACTGGGGCATTCTCATGGCCCGCACGAACCCCGAGGCACCCAAGCACGAAGGCATCTCGTTCTTCCTCTTCCCGATGGATCTTCCCGGCGTGGAGGTGCGTCCGCTCAAGCAGATGACCGGCGAGGCCGAGTTCGATGAGGTGTTCTTCACCGACGTGGAACTGCCGGTCGACCATCTGCTGGGTCCACTGCACGGTGGCTGGGGAGTAGGCATGGCCGTGCTCACCAGCGAGCGCGGCCACATCGGCACCAGCGTCATCGGCCTCGAGCGACGGCTGGAGAGCATGTCGAGGCTGGCCGAGGGCCACGACCTCACCCCCACAGAACGTCAGCGACTGGCCACGCTGCTCTCCAAGGGGCAGGCGTACAAGGCAATGGCACAACGCCAAGGCCCCATCGCTTCCACCGCCGCAAGCCTGATGAAGCTGGGCATCACCGAGATGATGTTCGACACGTCCATGCTGCGCGCCGACCTCTCCGGCGCCGAGGCCATGTTGGATGGAGCCGAAGCGTTCGGCATGCTCCAGGCACCCGGCGGCAGGATCGCCGGCGGCACCAGCCAGGTACAGCGCAACATCATCGGTGAACGCCTGCTCGGGCTGCCGCGAGAGCCGAAAGGATGACGTAGCTATGACCTTCGAACACGGTGATCCCACACGGCCGAACCCTCGCGGCGAACGACGCCACGCGGTCGCCAGCGGCTCCAAAGGACCCAGCCCCAAGCTCATCGCGTTCGTGGTGCTCGCCGCCATCGTGGTGGTGTTCATCATCGCCAACGACCACAACACCGAGGTCAGCTTCGGCTTCTTCACGTGGCACACCACGGTGCGGTGGTCGATCTTCATCGCCATCCTCCTCGGCGTGGCGCTGGACCGACTGCTCATCTTCGGGCTGCGACGCCGCAACAAGCGCAAGTTCGAAACCGACCGAGAGAACGACGAATGACGGTTTCATCCAACAACGGCGTGGAGATCGCCGTGCACGACCTGGGTGGCAGCGGTCCGGCTCTTCTCATCTCGCACGCCACCGGTTTCCACGGGCACTGCTACCTCCCACTGGCTCATCTGCTTGCCGACCGCTTCCACTCCGTGGCCTTCGACTACCGCGGGCATGGCGACACGCCGCGACCCGACGGCCCGGTGGATTGGCAGGGCTATGGCGACGACGCCGAGGCGATGGCCGTGTGGCTGGTGGCGAAGCAGGGTGGCTCACCGATCGACGCCTTCGGCCATTCGATGGGCGGGGCCTGCCTGTTGATGGCAGCGCATCGTCGGCCTGAACTCTTTCGACGCATCGTAGTGTTCGAACCGATCGTGTTCCCTCCCGGCGGCATCCGCCCGGAGGATCAGGACGGCGACCCCGAGGAGAGCCCGATGGTGAAGGGTGCTCGACGACGACGCTCCACCTTCCCCTCCTTCGAGGCCGCCATCGAGAACTACTCGGCGAAGCCGCCGCTGAACTGTTTCACCCCCGGCGCCCTGCGTGCCTACGTGGAGTACGGCTTCGCGCCCGACGATGCGGGCGTGCACCTCAAGTGCCTGCCCGACACCGAGGCGGAAACCTTTGCCACCGGCGCGCTGCACACCACCTGGGACGTGCTTCCCGAGATCCACACTGAGGTCTTGGTGATGGCCGGACGCGTGGAACCGATGCAACCATCGACGATCGCTGAAGGCGTGGCCGACCGACTTCCGAACGCCCGCTATGCCCGTTACGACGCGCTGGACCACTTCGGACCGATGGCAGACCCGCGCATGGTGGCCGACATCGTCGCCGAGTATCTCGCCCATTCCTGACTTTTGGTCGCACGGCGACGCTCCGCGGCGTACGGTAAGGATGTGTATCTGGATCCGGACTACGGGTGACTGCGGCTTCCGGTCGCGGCACGCCTTCGGCAGTTGTCGGTATCGGAGCCTCAGCAGGCGGCCTGCAGGCACTTGAACAGTTCTTCTCCCACGCTCCAGCAACGAGCGGCGCTGCATTCGTGGTGCTCCAACACCTGGCGCCCGAGCACGACAGCATGCTCACCGAACTCCTGCAACGAGTCACCGACATGCACGTCATCGAGATCGTGGAAGGCACACCCGTTGCCGCCGACCGCGTCTACGTAGCGCCCGCCGGCCATGGGATCGAGCTACGCGACGAGACCCTTCACCTGGTGTATCCCAGTGACGGCAAGGCACCCACCCTGCCCATCGACGGCTTCTTCCGATCGCTGGCCATCGACCAACGCGAACGCGCTGCGTGCGTGGTGCTATCGGGAATGGGCAGCGACGGCACGGTCGGTGCGACCGCAGTGCACGACCGGTCGGGCTGCGTGTTCGCGCAAGAGCCATCGTCGGCGCAGTTCGATTCGATGCCGGCAGCCGTCATCGCCAGCGGAGTGTGTCGCGACATCGCCCCGCCGGAGGAGTTGGCGCAACTGGTGGTGGAGCAGATCGAACTGCGTCTCGCCAACCCGAGTGGTGCCGCACCCGTCAGCATCGACGACGACGCCGGCATCGACTCGGTGATCCAGACGATCCGGTCCCGAAACGGCCACGACTTTTCTCTCTACAAGCGCACCACTCTCGTGCGGCGTATCGAACGCCGGATGATGGTGCACGGCATCGACGACACGCTCTCGTACGCACAGCACCTTCAGGAGAACCCGCAGGAAGTGGACCTGCTCTTCAGCGAAATGCTCATCGGCGTCACCAACTTCTTCCGTGACCCGGAGGTATGGGAACACCTGCGCAGCGAGGTGCTGCCGCAGCTGATCGAACGATGCGGGGATCACGGGGTCATCAGAGCGTGGAGCGCCGGGTGCTCAACCGGCGAAGAGGCGTACTCGTTGGCGATGTCGCTGGTGGAGGCCATCGAAGCCCAGCCCACGCCGATGACGTGCGCGGTGCAGATCTTCGCCAGCGACCTGGACGCGGAAGCCATCGAACGAGCGCGAGCGGGCGAGTACCCCGCCAGTATCGAAACGGACGTGTCGGCTGAGCGGCTCGGCCGGTTCTTCGAACCTGTCAGTGATGGCTACCGCGTCTCGCCTGCCTTGAGAAAGCACGTTGTTTTCGCCACCCACAACGTGTTGATGGACCCCCCCTTCAGCAATCTTGATCTCATCGTGTGCAGGAACCTGCTCATCTATCTGCAAGGCGACGTGCAGCGCCGGCTGCTCACGGTGTTCCACCGGTGCCTCCGGCAGGACGGCGTGCTGATGCTCGGACTCGCCGAATCGGTCGGTTCTGCCGAGGCCTCGTTCTCCGAGATACCCGGTCGTCACCACACCTATCGGCACCTCGCCACAGGCGAAGCACATCGACCGACATTACCGACGTTCACCGGGAAGGCAGGCGCCATCGAGGTGGCGACGCTGTCCGCAGTGACACCGGTCCCGACGATGCAGGCGCTGACCGACCACCTCATCGTCACGCGCCACGGGCCAGCCGCCGTGCTCACCAACGACCAGGGCGACATCGTGTACTTCAGCGGCCGAACAGGGGCCTTCTTGGAACCCGCTGCCGGCAAGGCGAACCTCAACGTGTTCGCCATGGCTCGCGAGGGCATCCGGCTGGCGCTGCACGATGCCTTCACCGCCGCCGTTCGCGATCAGGAAGAGACCAGAGTGGAGCGGCTGCCGCTCGTCTCGGCTACGGGCACCAGCTTGGTGGATCTGGTCGTGCAGCCCATCTCGAGCCCGCCCGAACTACGAGGCATGGTGCTGTTGGTCTTCACCGCCAGCAACGTGAACTCGAGTGTGCTGCAGGAGGGCGTGCTGCAACTCGACGACCAGCAACTGTCCGCAGACGAACGTTCCGCTGCACTCACCGAGGAGTTGCTGAGAGTCCGCGCCGCCTTGCAGTCGGCCGCGCACGACGCTCAGTACTCACGCGAACGCCTCCAGGCCACGATCGAGGAGTTGCAGTCCACCAACGAGGAGCTCACCACCTCCAAGGAGGAGATGCAGTCCATGAACGAAGAACTGCAGACGGTGAACAACGAACTTCAGCGACGCGTGGCAGCGCTGTCGCTGGCCAGCGACGACATGGCGAACCTCATCACCAGCAGTTCCGTTGCCACGCTCTATCTCGACAACGAACTGTGCGTGCGTCGATTCACGTCGGCCACCGTCGGGCTGTTCAACCTCATTCCATCCGACCAGGGACGGCCGATCGTCGACCTGGCCAGCACGCTCGACCACCGCCTGGTCGTTGCCGACGCTCGCGAAGTGATGCGAACCTTGACCCTGAGCGAACGGCACATGGGTGCCGACGACGGCCGATGGTTCAACGTTCGAATCGCCCCCTACCGCACGCAGGAGGATCGGTTCGACGGTGTGGTGATCACGTTCATCGATGCAACCAAAGCCCACACGGCGGAAGCCGTTCGCATGAACGCCTTGGACATTCTTCGCGGAGAACACGATGGCGATCACGCCAGCACCGACGACCGCATCGCTGCGGCGACGGCTGTGCTCTCGGCATCCCCATCCCGCGATGCCGACGAGACGAAGGAGGCCAGATGAACTCGCAGAACAGCGACGACCAGCAGCTTCGCTCGCAGGCCGAGGCAGTGATCGCTCAGCGAGTGAACGCTGAACCTGCATCAGGCGCCGATGTGCTGCGCCTGGTTCATGAACTCCAGGTGCACCAGGTTGAACTGGAACTGCAGAACGAAGAGTTGCTGCGGACCCAGGCTGCAGAAGCCGATGCCATCGGCCGCTACATCGAACTGTTCGACGCAGCGCCACTCGCATATGTCGTGATCGATGCGGATGGTGCTGTGCGGGAATTCAACCTCGCCGCATCGCAGCTGTTTGCCCAGGCACCTCGCGCGATCATCGGGCAGCGCTTCATCTCCCTGTTGCACGACGATGAGGGAGCCGCATGGCACGAGGTTCAGCGGGTGGTGAGCCGAGGCCAAGCGATGTCGAGGGAGTTCAACCTGGCGATTGGGCCAGACCGACGCATTCGGGTGCTCGCAGCGCCTCGCGGCAGTTCCAGCGACTGTCTGCTGATGATCCTCGATCTCACTGCCGAGGTCGCGGCGAGCGCGGCGAGGGAACATCTCGAGGCGCAACTCAGAGTGTCCCAGCGGATGGAGGCCATCGGAACACTGGCAGGCGGCATCGCCCACGATTTCAACAACATTCTCAGTGGCATCATGGGCTACACCGAATTGGCGCAGTTGTGGAAGGGGTCGCCCGACAAGGTGTCGGAGGCGCTCACCGAGGTGATGCAAGCGGCCACCAGAGCGGTCGCGCTCGTCCAACGGATGTCTGCCTTCCAACGCCCAGTCGAGTCCACTGCGGAATCCCTTGCCGGAGCGCGGGTGGTGGCAGAAGCGTTCAACCTGCTCCGTGCGGCCATTCCGTCGAACGTGGAGTTCAGCCTGGAACTGGACCCGAATGCACACTCGGCGCGCATCGATCCTTCACAGATGCACCAGATCGTGATGAACCTCGTCACCAACGCTGCTCAGGCCATCGGCGAACACCCCGGCAGCATCACCGTGAAGATGAACCGCTGCGTCGTCGATGAGGAACTTCAAGCTCGAGTAGCCGGTCTCATGCCGGGGAACTACACCCGGCTCACCGTCACCGACACCGGCCCGGGAATGGACGAGGCAACAGCCAGGCAGATCTTCCATCCGTTCTTCACCACCAACCCGATCGGTGAGGGCACCGGATTGGGGCTGTCGGTGGTGCACCGCATCGTGCGCGAAGCAAATGGAGTGATCCACGTCGACTCCTCGCCCGGCAACGGTGCCAGCTTCGAGGTGTACCTCCATGCATCGACGGCAACGCCGCTGGATCCCCCGGCGCCGAGCGACGCAGGCCGCAGCGGCCGCGGCGAGCGGATACTGGTCATCGACGACGAAGCGGTCGTGGGCCGGTTTATGCAACTCACGCTGGAGTCACTCGCCTATGCAGTCACCCTCTGCGCCGATCCGATCGCCGCAACGGATCTCTTCCGCACCGACCCGAACGCGTTCGACCTCGTGATCACCGACCTCACCATGCCCGGCATGCGCGGCGACCGCGTTGCAGAGATCGTCCGCAGCCTTCGTCCGGATCTACCGATCGTGCTCATCACCGGTTACCGCGGCGCTCTGCTGAATGAGCAGGCTGCGGCACTCGGCATCGTGGAGGTGCTCACCAAGCCGGTACTGCGAGCGGAGATGGCAGCGTGCATGCATCGCTGGCTGGCCAGCAACCATGGCGGCGACCCGAGCAACCGCTGACGCGAGCATCGTCCTCACCGGCGATCCTGCTGCGTTGTCACACCCATTCTCTACAGTGCAGGGCATGTACCCGGTCCCCAACTCCCTGTCGCCCAGCCGGGTCGAGAGCTTTCTCGGTTGCCCGCTCGCCTTTCGCTTCGCCAGCATCGAGCGCCTGCCCGAGCCCCCGGCCCCCTACTCCACCAAGGGCTCCATGGTGCACCGGGCCCTGGAGTTGCTGTTCACCCACCCGAACGCTCAGCGCACCATTGCCACTGCCGAGGTGGCCTTTCAGCAGGCCAGAGCCGAGTACCTGGTGGATCCCGAGTTCACGCTGCTCGGGCTGGATGCTGCAGCACAGGATGCGTTCTTTGCCGACGCCTGGGTGCTGGTGCAGAAGTACTTCGCGATGGAAGATCCCACGTCGGTGCGCGACATCGGGTTGGAACTGCGCCTCGAAGCCCAGGTGGGCTCGCTCACGTTGCGCGGCATCATCGACCGGCTAGAACTCGATGCCGAGGGTCGCCTCGTGGTCACCGACTACAAGACCGGTCGGGCACCAAGCGCCAACTACCAACAGAAGAGTCTGGCCGGCGTGCACTTCTACTCGTTCCTGTGCCAGGAGGTCATCGGCCAGCGCCCTGCGGCGATCCGTTTGATGTACATCCGCACCGGCGACGTCATCACGGCCACTCCCTCGGAGCAGTCGGTGAAGTTCCTCACCACGCGCACCACCGCCGTGTGGAAAGCAGTGGAGAAGGCGTGCCTGTCGGGCGACTTCAAGCCCAAAGAAGGCCCACTCTGCAAGACCTGCTCGTTCCAGCCGTGGTGCCCGTCGTTCGGTGGCAACCCTGAACTGGCCAAGGTGGAGGCTCCGGTGAGGTTCGCGGCACCGAACCCGGCATGAGTGCGCTCGACCATCCGTTGGTGGCACGGTTCGACACCTGGGCCGATCGCGGGCTCGAACGACTCCGCGGTCGTCGCCTCACCGACACCGTGTTCGTGGCCGCAAGCGAACTCGGCGACTTCAGCCTCATCTGGCACCTCGTGGGTGTCACGCGCGGCCTCACCAGCATCCACCACGCCAACCAAGCGTTCGTGTTCTCCGCACTCATCGGCGCCGAAAGCCTCATCGTGAATCAGGGCATCAAGCGCCTGTTCCGGCGGGTACGGCCCACCGAAGCCGGAGACCCGCGTTTCCCTGTGCGGCGGCCATCCACCAGCAGCTTTCCGAGCGGCCATGCTTCCGCCGCGTTCTTCGCCGCGAGTGTGCTCACCGGGTGGGACGGTTGGGCCTGGGCGCCGCTGTACTTCGGTCTTGCTGCCGTCGTAGGCACCAGTCGCGCCTACGTGCGCATCCACCACCCGAGCGACGTGGTGGCAGGCGCCATGGTCGGTCTCGCCCTGGGGGGCTTGGCGCGCGCCTGTCTGTCAGTGTTCGGCTGACCACTAGCCTCCACGCCATGGCCGAACTGCCGCATTTCGATCGCAAGATGAGCGACGCCGAAGGACTGATGTGGCGGCTCGAGAAAGACCCCCACCTCAGCTCCACGTTCGCGAACATCACCATTCTCGATCGGTCGCCGAACTTCGATCTCCTGCTGGCTCGGCTCGAGCGCGCCACCTACGCCATCCCCCGTCTGCGCCAGCGGGTGCAGCCGGCACCGGCGAACATCACCTCGCCCACGTGGGTCGACGACCCCGACTTCGATCTTCGCTACCACGTGCGCCACGTGTCGCTGCCGAAGCCTGGCAGCATGCGCCAGTTGCTCGACTACGCCAGCCTGCTCACCGGCGATGCCTTCGACCGCACCCGACCACTGTGGCAGTTCGTGGTGGTGGACGGCTTGAAGGGCGGCAAGAGCGCCCTCCTGCAAAAGCTGCACCATGCCATCGTCGATGGCGAGGGCGGTGTGCAACTCAGCCTGCAGTTCCTCGATTTCGAACGCCGCCCACCCGAGCTGACGCCGCTGGACCCCGACCTCATCGCCGCTGCCGCGGAGCAAGCAGCTGCCGATGCCGTGCCCACGGATCTCGTGCGCGAAGTACTCAACGGCAGTTTCCGCATGCCGCTGACGCTGATGCGTCAGGTGAAGGATTTGCTGGCGGACCCCACTGGGATGCCAGCCGCCGGCTCAGCGGCCGCCGACACCGTGCGCGGCGTACTGCAGCAACTCGGCGAGACCGACGCTGCCCGTTCACCGTTGTGGACCAAGCGCTCGTTGCGGAGGCAGATGGAGGTGCTACGAGTGCCCTTCGACGACACGCGCCTGGCTGCCAAGAAGCTGAACGGCACGCTGAACACTGCGTTCCTCGCTGCTGCGGCTGATGCCGCTGGCCGCTATCACCGCAAGATGGGTACGCCAGTAGAGGAACTGCGATCCAGCATGGCCATCAGCACGCGCACCGACACGTCGGGGGCGAACGCGTTCTCACTGGCCCGGATGCTGGTACCCACGGGCGACATGCCGATCGCCGATCGCTTCACGCGTGTGCAAACACTGGCACACGAGGCCCGCGACGCCGGCATGTCGGGTTCGGTCGACGCCCTTGCCGCCTTGGCTGCCACGCTGCCCACCAGCGTTATCACCCGCATCGCCCGACAGCAGGCGCAGACGGTGGATTTCGCCACCAGCAACGTGCGCGGCGCACCGGTGCCGCTGTACCTCGCTGGCGCCAAGTTGCTGGCAAACCATCCGGTGGGTCCGTTGCTGGGCGTGGCCTTCAACCTCACCCTGCTGAGCTACAACCACAGCCTCGACATGGGCGTGAACATCGATGTAGATGCCGTGGAAGACCCGGCATTGTTGCGACGCTGCCTGCGGCGCGCGTTCGACGACCTACTGGCCGTCTGAGATCGGCTGGCTGGGATCAGCCTTCGGCGATCGCGGCGGCCGGCACGCGGGCCGGCATCGTGAGCAGCGTGCGCACGTCGAGTAGCACGTCGGTGATCTCGCCCGACGAAACCAGTTCACGGCTCATCATCTGCGACAGCGCCTTGTCGATGATGGTCAGCGCTTCGTGGATGACGGCTTCGTTGGTCTCGGTCATCAGGCTCTCCTTCACAGATTTGGCTGTTGGTCGCACCGTACCTCGCGCGACTTGCCGGTGGTGTGCATGGTACCGACCGCTACCGCGAACGCAGCACGACCTTGGTCCCCAAACACCCAGGACCTTCGCAGAACACGTACGATCGCCCGCATGCGCCAGCCCGGAGCACCCCTTCACGAATGATCGACACGGCCACGCTCCAACGCCTCGGGCTGCGTGCCGGTGAACCGGTGCGCTTCCGCAAGGGCGAGAGCCAGCGCTGGCACGCGGGCAAGATGAGCGGTATCGCCGTGGACGGCAGCATCACGATCTTCGATGCCAACGGCGCGGCCCGCAGCCTGCGACCCGAACTTGTCGAGGTTCGCCGACCCGGCAGCAGAGGCCGACTCACCTGGCAGACCGTCAGCGACGTGGCGATCACCTGGGAGCAACTCCAACTCTGGTGAGCGGGCGCCGCCAGCCTCTCAAGAGCCCGCGACAGGACCAACCGCGTCGACTTCGCCGGTGGAGACGGCCGACTCGAACGAGGCAAGCGACACCGATGCCACCATCATCGGGATGATGGGCAGGGGCATGGTGAGGCGAGCCGATGCCTCGGGGAGATCCACCAATGCCATGGCAGCGGGAAGTTCCTCAGGTGTGGCCTCCACGATCGCGTTCGGCAGCCGTACCACTGCCGTGACTCCCGAACCGCCTGGCGTGGTGGTGAGCATCACATGCACGCCATGACGCGCCGCCAGGCGTGCCACCACCTGGAAGCCGAGCATTCGGGTGCTGTCGCGGTGGATGGATGGCACCTCGGTAAGCCGTTCGTTCGCCGCTGCCATGTCGTCCTCGGACATACCGGGTCCGTGGTCGTAGATGGCGAGGTGATGACCATCGCGCACCGCACGGCCCACCACCGTCACATCGGTGGAGGCCGGCGAGAAACTGGTGGCGTTCTCCAACAACTCGGCCAACAGATGAGAGATCTCGGCCGCCACCGCTCCGCTGACAGCGACATCGCCAACGTCGCCAATCTCCACCTGTCCGTAGTTCTCCACGCCCGACAGCGCTGATCGGACCACATCCTCCAGCGGCACCGCCGGCGCTGGCACGCGCGTCGGTTCCACTCCAGCCAGCACCACCAACGATTGGGCATTGCGGCGCATGCGCGTCGTGAGGTGGTCGATTCGGAACAGATGGTCGAGCATCTTCGGATCACTCTCGTTCAGCTCCAGCGCAGTGACCAGACCCAGCGTTCGACCGAGGAGGTCGTCGTTGCGGGTAGCGATGTTCACGAGGTTCTCCGACACGACGCGTCGGGACCGCTCCTGCTCTGCTGCCAGGCCGACCGCTGCGTTCTGCACCGAATTGAACCCGGCGGCGAGGTCGGCGAGCTCGTCGTCGCTGTCCACCTCGAAGGGTCGCAAGTACGAAACATCGCCTTCGGCAGGAAGGTCCGCCATTGCTTCCACAGCTCGAGGGAGTTCGATGTTCGCCACAGAGGATGCCTGCGCTGCAAGCGACCGGATCGGGCGAATGATGGACCTGCGGAGCCGCACCGACATCAGCAAGGTGGAGAGCACCAACAATGCCGCGCCCGCACCGCCGAACAGCGACACCGTTGCGATGAAATCGTCGGTCTGCGCCTCACGAGCGAGTACTTCGGTCTGCGCCCAGTGCAGCGCCTGCTGAGCGCCAAACTGCTGGAGGTGGTACTGCGGTTCGAGACTGCGTACCGCTGCTATCACCGTGGCACCATCGCCGCGTTGGACTGCAGGCACAACAGCGCGGCGCACCGAAGCGAAGAACTGCTCGCCGGCGGCACGGCCGGCGATGTCGAAAGCGACAGCAGCCTCCGGGTCGAGCGCCACCTTCGACCAACGATCCATCGCGGTTCCGAACTCCTGCTCAGCCCGTGCCAGGTTGCGCAGGTGCGCGGCCATCGCGGACTGACCGGCAGGAGACGACACGTCCGGCGATGAGGCGAGTACCGCCACCGCGTTCACCTCGGCCCACGCCCCGAGCAGGCTCGCAGGCGGCGGCAGCGTGTCGGCTCGGAGATCCTGCGCGACCTTCAGCGCCTGGTATTGCTCGCCTCGCACACTGGCTCGTTGCAGCGCCAGGAATCCGAGACCGCCGCACGCGACGAGCGCCAGCAGGGGCACTGCGATGAGCAGGTTCACCCTGCCCCCGATCTTCAGCTTCCGACGCATTGCTCACCCTTTCCTGCGCGCAGCCCGCAACGAGGCCGTCCGTCCCGCGGAAAACCCGCCACAACTTCTTCGGCCCTGTGCGCGGGGCCTTGAGCGGTTGCCGGTCGCCGTCGCCGATCTTGAGAGTTCCTTGGACTTCCCCTCAAGATCCGCGCCGATTCAGCCGACCACTACAGGGAACGCGCGCGACACAGGAGGCCAGCGGAAATGCACCGCAGCGAGCTGCAGCACTACCCCGGGGACGAGCCCATCTGGGGTTTCATCGCACAGCTCGGAGCAGAGCGTTTCACCGGCCAGGCCGATGTGGGCTCGGCGACGCGGTTGCACCTGTTCGCCAGGGAAGGCCGCGTCTACGTTGCCGAGACCGACGGCACCGCGCCGCTCGGAACTCGCCTGGTCGACGCCGGAGCGCTGCACCAAGGCCAGCTGGAGCGAGGCCAGGTGCAATTGGGCAACGTGGTTTCGCTGGCGCGGCTCTTCCACCGCGAGCCCACCGCCGATCGAGACCTCGTGCAGGTGGCGCTTGCACAGTTGAACGGCAGTGTGCTGGAAGCATCTGCGAACGATCCAGTGGGCACTGTCACTCTCTTCCCGCTTCGACACCACGACAGCGGGGCCCATCTGTGGGACACCGACCTCCCGCCGCTGCGAGAGGTGGCCGATGACGACCCCGACGCAGTCGCATTGATCGACATCATGCGGCAGGCGGAAGAACCATCGATGGCGGAACTCGTGGAGCACGTCATCGGGCCAGCCGCCGCCACCAGCCTGGGGGCAGCGCCAGCGCTCGTGCTCCCCAAGCTCGGCACGGCCGGCACCCGCGTGGCCGCACCCACCACGGCCACCGCATCCGGCCTGGCCCAGTACACGCCATCGGCGCTGGAGACCATCGAACTTCCGAAACTGTCGGCCAAGCCGATGTCGATGGGCGAGATCACTGCAGCGCAAGCCGTTCTGCATGCCGCAACAGACGCCACCGCAGACAGCGTGGACCTCGGCAGCAACGTGATTCCCACCTTCGAGTCGATGCTGGACGCAACCCCCACATCCTGGCCCGCACCGGTGGAGCCGACCGAGCCG
>CAIXIJ010000020.1 GCA_903919455.1 uncultured Acidimicrobiaceae bacterium
ACGACCGCTGCAGTGCTAAGTGCCGTCGCTGCGTAGCCCGCGATTTTGGCTATCCCGCAGGCGTGCTGTGAGAGTTCGTGGACGACTTTGCCGCCGGTGGCGTCCCAGACGTCACCGAGGATTCCCCACCCCTTGCCGCTGGGGTCTGTCAGATTCTTTGTGTAAGTGGTCGTGATGGTCATTGGTTGACGGCCTCGATGCGGTCACCGTAGTGGACGGTGAGGGCGTTGAGGATCTGCTTCCAGGCGACGATGCGCCCGGTCATGTTCTCGCGGTTCTTCTGCCGGCGGATCGCGATCAGGTAGAGGACCTTCATCGCTGCTTGCTCGTTGGGGAAGTGCCCGCGGTGAGCGACCGCCCGCCGGAAACGGGCGTTCAACGACTCGATCGCGTTGGTGGTGTAGACGATCTTGCGGAGCTCGACGGGGAACGCGAGGAACGGCACGAACTCGTCCCAGGCGCGTTCCCACGAGAGGATCATCGCCGGATACTTGTCTCGCCATCGTTCAGCGAAGGTCTCGAACTCGACGACCGCTGCGTCGACGGTCGGGGCGGTGTAGATCGCCCGCAACCCGCGGGTGACGTCTTGCCAGTCGGCCTTCGACGCGTAACGAAGACTGTTGCGGACCAGATGAACGACGCAGGTCTGCACGGTTGCTTGGGGCCAGGTGACCCGGATCGCGTCGGGCAGCCCTTTGAGGCCGTCGCAGCAGACGATCAACGCGTCGACGAGACCGCGGTTGCGGAGCTCGGTGAGCATCGTCATCCACTGCTTCGCACCCTCGCCGCCGGTCGGGCCGAGCCACATGCCGAGCACATCGCGCTCGCCGTCCATGTTCACGCCGATCGCCACATAGACGGGCCTGTTCGCGACCTGGGCGTCGCGGACCTTGATCACGATCGCGTCGATCAACACCACCGCATAGATCCGGTCGAGTGGCCGGTTCTGCCAGGCGACCATGTCACCGACGATCGAGTCGGTGATCTTCGAGATCGTCTCCCGCGACAGCTCGGTGCCGTAGATCTCCTCGAGATGGGCTTGGATCTCACCGGTCGTCATCCCTTTCGCATAGAGCGACACGACCTGGTCGGTCAGCCCATCCAACCGGCGGGCATGCTTGGGGACAGTGACCGGGTCGAAGCTCGCGTTGCGGTCGCGTGGCATCTGCACCTCGACCGGGCCGACATCGGTCACCACCGTCTTCGGATAGGCGCCGTTGCGCGAGTTGCCCGACCCCCGGCCGTCGACCGCGTAGGGTTCGTAGCCGAGATGCTCATCGAGTTCGATGTTCAACCCGGCCTGCAAGATGTTGGCGACCAGCGACGGCAACAGGCCGCCCTGCCCGGTCAACGCGATCCCCTCACCCCTGGCACGCTCCACGAGCTGGCGGGCGATCTCCGCCAACGCCGGCTCATCACCAGGCAACGCCACCGGCACCGCCGGCACCCTCGAAGTGTTCTCCTTCGACATGGACATGATCCTTTCTCGCCCCGGACCCCCGGTCCAGAACATTCAGATCACGCCACTTACACAAACTTCCTGACAGACCCCCGACCGGGCCTACATCACCAGACGGCGACCATTGCTCAGCGGCGGCAGCGGCCCGCTGATCCGATGCTCCTGCGAGCGGCGCGTGCAGGGTGACCGGAGCCTGCAGAGCCAACACCAGCACAAGCGACAACCACCGACGCAACTTGCGGCTCTGACGAGGAAACTTCCGATCGTGGCGCATCGTCACGTCCCTTTCCATCGAGGCTGGGCAGTCGGCAATCCGCGACCACGGTCCTCACCTTTACGACCACAAGAAGCGCTCGCAAGAGTTCAGCAGCACGCTTCACTTGATCTTTCCCGAGCGTTCAGACCCTCGCTTCCGACGAGATGTCTGAGACCTGTTCGCCTCGATCGGTTGCATCTCGGCGCACAAGAGGAACAGCAACGAACTGAGACGCACGGTTCGACACCCGGTGCGATTGTGACGAAGAGAGCCGTGCATGAGCCTGCGAGCGGTGCGAGAAGCCTCACTCGGGCTCACAATCGGAATCAGCAGCAGCGTTGTTGCATCGCTTGGCCGGTTCAAAGCTCGACTCCGGCCACCTCACGTCCAATCGCAGGTGGCGGTGATTCTCCGAGCGCTCCGAGAACCTCGGAAATCGAGACCGCATGCTCCCTAGCCGGATCAAAGCCCAAGCCGTGCGAGAAGGTTGTCCAGCTCCACTGAAGTGCTACCACTTTCCCCCGGCGCAATTGCAACTGCGTTGGAGAAATACGAGTTCTGGATCCTGATCTCAGCCCCGTCTACACCGTCGTCTCTCTTGGCCCGGGCGCGGTCTCCGCAATGCCGAACCCCTATCCGGATTGGGAGTCGCAACAAACCGACCCAAGCGAACGAGGTATGCGCTGGTATTGCTGCGCGACGGATGAGCTGGTTAGAGGCCAACCTCGAGGCCTGCCTCGATTGTTCGGCGCATGGGTGGCCGGGTCATCTGAATGCCGCATTTTGCTGCCCATTCGTGGATGACGTTGGCGAGTTGTCGGGTGCCGTTGCCGGGTTCGTGGGCGGCGATCTGGTGCAGGGTGGTGACGGCCTCGACGAGAGTCTCCTGTGTGACTGGTTTGCCAGCGGCCCAGTCGTGCCAGGTGTCGAGCGCGTCGACTCGGGCTTCGGCGGCGGAGAGGTGTTCGGGGAAGTACTGCCACTTGGCGAGGATGTCGTGGGTCCTCAATGCGTCTCGGGCGGTCTCGATCTGTGTGCGGGCGATGTTGCGTTGCGCGTAGGGCTCGCGGGCCTGATGTCGCGCGACTGCGAGCAACTCGCTGGTGCTGGCAGCGCTCTCGTTTGCTGCGGCGAGTTCGGTGCGTGCTTGGCGTCGACCGCGCAGCCCTGACTGGTCGAGTCGTTGTTGCGCGGCCCGCTGCGCGACCTCGGCCTGTTTCACCGCATCGTGGGCCGCATCGAGTTCGGCATCGAACGGGGCGCACATCGCGTTCGCATCGGCGATGCGTCGCGCCGAGGTGTCAACGACCCGGACGAGTCGCTCTCTGACCGCGGTCGATTCGTCGAGCGCCTCTCGAGCCTGCCGGTAGAGGTCGGCGGCGTCGGCGCGTAGGTCGTGGAACCAGTCCGGGATCTGGCAGCGCGGCTGGGGGCGTGGCGGCTGGCGGTCCTGTTGGACGAGCTGGCGGCGCTGGACCACAGCAGGGACGTCCGCCCGATCCGTTGCCACGATCCCCTCGAGAACATCGCGTGCCTCACTCATGTCGTGGGTGTCGGTGACGACGTAGACACGGTTGTCGTCGCGCCCGCGGGTCATCCCCACATACAAGCCGCGACCAGTCGTCGCCGGCCCGGCCAGGGTGATCGACGCGGTCTCGGTCGCGGACTGGGTGCCGTACTCGGTGGCCGCATACCCGAGCCGCACATGCTCCATCACATACTCAGCCGGCAGGGTCACCATGCTGGTTCCGGTGAGGTCGGTGACGGTGAGGTCTCCGTCGTCGTTGACGGCAGTGACGGTCCACAGCTCGCGGTTGCGGACGATGTCACCGCTGGTGGTCTGCAACTGCCGATGATTCCGACGCGTCGCCACGATGTCCCCCACCACCACCGGACCATCTGCGATCCACGCGATCGTGGTGGTATCGGTGTCGCCAGACCGGGCGCGTAGTTGTCGGATGGTGCGGTTGATCTCGTCGACGTGCTCGTTGGTCGCCGCCGTGATCGCCACCGTCTCCCCGGCCGAATGGCGTTGCATCCATTCCTGCGCGATCGATTCGAGGTGCTCGTCGAAGCTGCCGGGGATGATCCGCCCATGGACCTCATAGGTGCCGAGCGCGCGGAGGTCGCCGTGGCGAAGACGCAGCGACGCGGCGGCTTCCCAGTCGTGGGTGAACCGGTGGATCCGCTCCAACTCGATGACGCGACTGGTGGCGCAGATCTCCCCGAACAGGCCACCACGACCCACCGCTTGAAGTTGGCGGTGATCACCGACCAACACCAGACGCCACTGCTCACTCGTCGCCAACCGGGTGAGGTGGTCCAGGTTCGGTGTCGACAGCATGCCGGCCTCATCGACGATCAACGTGGTTCCCGTCGGGAGCCGCCATTGCGGGCCTGGCCCTTCGGGTCGGGCCCATTCGTGGAGCAGCTTGGCGACCGTGTCCGTGTGCATGCCGGTCTCGCGGCCCAACACCTTGGCCGCCTTCGCGGTGGGTGCGACACCGAACACCGGTCGGCCGTGACGGTGCAGATCATTCACCGCCGCGTTGAGTGTGGTGGTCTTGCCGGTGCCGGCCGGTCCGACGATCACCACCACCCGATCCCCACCAGCAACCGCCGTGGCGGCGTCGAACTGGAGCACATCCAGCTCTCCGCGGTTGACCGTCGACGACGGCTGAGGGTCGTCGAGCTGGGAGTCCAGCACCCACGTCAGAACCGCTTCTTCCTGGGCGAGGACCTGGCGGCTGGTCACCTGCGCGGCGACCGGTTCGATCCACACCGACCTGCCATCCGACTGACGCCGCGGGCCGTCACCCTCGGGGTCGAGAACCACACACTCGCCCAGCACACGATCGACCGCCCGGTCGAGCAGTCGCGCCCAACGCGCGCCCGACATCCCCGGCTGCGGGCGCAGCCGGTCGGTGACCGCGCGCAGGATGTCCATGCGATGCCACGCCGACCGATCCGCTGAGAGGTCCTCGATCACCTCGGCGACACTCACCTTCGCCGGCGGTACCACCGCCCGTGCGGCCTGCGCGATCGACTGGCCGAGCGACTCGGCAGTGACACCGATGCTCGCGGCCTCGCTGCGCCAACGGGTCGGCAGATCCGGGACACCATTGGCCGCCTTGCGCAGACGAGTATCGGCGGCCGCTTCACGCTCCAGTGCGGCGTGCTCGAACTTCGTCGGGTGACGGCCCTCACGCTGGCGGAACTCGGCCACCTTCACCTGCAACTCTCCACGCACCTGCGCCGCCCGTTTGGAGAACTGCTCCAGCAGCTCCGTCGGGACGCCGGCGATCTCCGCCTGACCGTTGACGATCTCGGCGAACGCGACCCCGTAACGGTGCGTGAGCTCGGCACGCAGCACCGACTGATACAGACCACCAAACGCGCGCTGGTGCTGCTTCAACACGCGGGCGTCCAACGCGAGCCAGCGGCCGTCGTCGGTCTGCACCTTCGACGAGATCACCAAATGCGTATGCAACTGCGGATCATCCAACCTCGATGTCGTCTGCCGGAACGCGGCCACGATCAACCCCTGGCTGTCCGGATGCAACCGCCCACCGTTCGAGCGGATCCGAGTGGTCGAGCCGACGCGCTCCAGGTAGTCGACGACCGCGTTGACAGCGACGTCATGACACTCGGCCAAGCCGGCGTCGCCGGTCAGCGCCCACCACACCGACAACGACTTCGGCGCCGACACCGTCGCATCAAACCCCGCCACCGCGCGGATCATCGTGCCGTTCGCAGTCGTCCGATCCACCAGCGGGTTACCGAGTGCGACTCCGGTGATCGGATCGCAACCAGTGAGTAGCTGCTCGAGCGCGTCGGTCGACACCTCACCCAACAACCCGAGACCGGCAGCCTGCGCGCCCGACCACACACCCGGCTCCTCGCCCGGCGCCTGCGTCAGATACTTCGTGTAGTACTTCGCAGTCGCAGCGGCCGAGCCCGCGTAGAGCGTTGTCACGCGCAGCATGAGGACTCCCTCCCGCCCGCGGGCACCTGTCTGTCAATCATCAGCGCGGTGGTTCCGAGAGCGGTCATCACGTGCGCCTCAGGACTCGATCGCGAGCGAGAGTTGCAAGAGGTCGCGAGCGTTGACGCGAGCGCGGTTCCGCGGCGAGACCGGTGCTGGCACGGTGAGGGTGACGCCGTCGGGCAGGGTGATGGCGTAGCTCCCGGATTCGAACGTGCCGGCATCGGCCCGCCGTTGCGCGACCGTGACCAGACCGGCACCGCGCAGTTGGCGGATCGCCCTGGCGACCGTGTCCTTCGAGAGTCCCAACGACCGACTGAGCGTTCGCACCGACTCGCACGCGACGCGCTCACCATCGATGGAGGCGCTCGAGCACACCAGCAACTCTTCGAGCACCATCCACGCCGAAGGAGCGAGGACGCGTCGCACCTCGCTCGCGTCCATCGTGACCACGACGGCACCACCAACGGGCTCAGCGGACAACGGGCGCCTCCTGAGCCGGCACCGCGGCGTCGCAGAGCCTGACGACCCGCCCGGTGGTGGCCAACTCGATGAGCGCCCAGCGCGGCACACGGAAACAGCCGGGCCCCAGCAAGATGACGGGCAGTCCCGTCGTTCCGCCGGAGTTCAAATAGTCGTGGGCCAACTCGTAGGCACGAGAGCGGCCGACTCGCAGCAAGCGCGCAGCTTCGTCGACCATGAGCAGCAGCGGTTCCTCTGCCTCGGTCCGAAGGTCCTGGGAGTGCATGGACTCTTCTGATTACACCGATGTGATTCGATCGACAAGGGCCCTATTTCAAGGCCCCGGTGGCATCTGGAACTCAGTGGTACAGGGCGGTACAGGGCAGCACAGGACGGTACGTCACGGTAAGTCGGCTGTGACGGAGTTCACAGCCGATCCGCCCTGTCCTACATTCGAGGACACGGCTGGGGCTCTTCACGCCGGCGTCCTCGCGCGGTCAGTCCTCGAACCCGTTGGAGATCTCCAGGTAGATGATCTGGACCACCTCATCCGCGTCGAGAAGGGTGTAGACGGCCATGAACTCGACGAGATGGCCAGACGTGATCAGCACGCGGATCTCGGAACCGGCAGCGATCGGCACAGTGGACGATTCGTACGACTCGGCCAAACGATCGATCACGGCTGGCATGTCGTGGAGCAAGAAGTCAGCCGACGAAGGAGCCCCATCGACATCGCGCTCATCGGCGAGGAGTTCGTCGAGCCGATCGAAGAAGGCCTGCACGACGCGAACCCGACGACGTTCGGTCACCCAGTTGCCGCCTGGTCCCTTTCGGTGGCCAGTCGTTGGCCGGTGGCGACGACACGCTCGCGGAATCCCTCGGGCAGCTCGTCGAGATCCATGACGATGTGGTCAGCGAGGACAGCGGCGCGTTCGTTTGGTGACATCGCGTCGAGTTGCTCTGCAGTGACGAGTCGTCGGTTTGAACTCACGCTTACGAGCGTAGCGCTCCCTGCGCGCTCCTCGATGAGTCGACATCATCTCCTCCGACAGTTGGCCGGCGGCATACAGCGTCCGCGCCTGCGCAACGACCTCGTCGCGCAGCAGTCGATGTATCGCCTTCTTGGAGACGAGGTTGACGTGGCGTCCGAAGAGTTGGGCGAGCTCGTCCTCAAGGTCGTTGATCGTGAAGCCGAATTGGGCGTCGGGGGCGAGAACGTAGAGCAGGTCCACATCGTTGTCGCGACTCGCCTCACCTCGAGCAGTGGAACCAAACACTGCAAGTTCTGCGAGCCCGTAACGAGCGCACACCTCAGCGCGACGCGTCAGGTCGATCTGTTTCCCAACGAGAATCAGGGTGCGGTGCGAAGATGCTCGGCGAGGATCTCGGCGTGAGACTCGGCGAGATCCGGCCGGCCTTCGCCAATGCCAACGAAGGACAACTCGGGCATCGACTCTCCCGCCGCCCAGCTGGTGAGTGCTTCGACCACCGCGGTCTCGATGCTGATCCCGCGCGACCGCGCGGCCGCCTCAAGGCGGCGGACGAGATCATCAGGGATGTTCAACGCGAGGGTCACGGCGACAACGTACAACGCGCCCAAGCGGACACTGCTCGCCGCTCGCCCCGTCGACCGCACCGCGCCGAAGGAGCGCACTGAGTGTCACTCGCACTCGACGTTCGCCAATTCCGTTCTTTGCCGTCTCGTGTTGGCGTGTGTTGCCGAGAGCCGCCGAATGATGCTCGGTGCTGTGCAC
>CAIXIJ010000021.1 GCA_903919455.1 uncultured Acidimicrobiaceae bacterium
CAGGTGCGGATGATGTCGTGGCCTTGCGGACGAACGTCGTACGGGAAGACGCTGTCGAACATCGACTCGCCCTCTTCCCAAGCGCCGGCGATCTGCGGCGTGAGCGACGAGGTGGCCCAGGTGTCCATTACGTCGGGGTCGCCGATGAAACCGCCCGGCACGCCGCGCTGGTCGGCGGTGTAACCGGCCGGGCAATCGGTGCTGGGGTCTACCGGGAGTTGGTCGTGCGCGGGCACGAGCACGTGGTCGTACTTCGGGTTGCCGTCGGTGTCGAGGGCGTACCACAGCGGAATCGGCACGCCGAAGAAGCGCTGACGGCTCACCAGCCAGTCGCCGTTCAGGCCGCCCACCCAGTTGTCGTAGCGGTGCTGCATGTACGACGGGTGCCACGTGAGGTCGTCGCCGCGGGCCACCAGCGCGTCGCGCAGGTCGGTGTCGCGACCGCCGTTGCGGATGTACCACTGGCGGGTGGCGACGATCTCCAGCGGGCGCGAGCCTCGCTCGTAGAACTTCACCGGATGAGTGATGGGCCGCGCATCGCCGAGCATCTCGCCCGATGCCTGCAGCAGCTCCACCATCTTCTTCTGTGCCTGCTTCGGTGCGAGGCCGGCGATCTCTGCGTACGCCTGCTGGCCTGCAGCAGTGGAGATCCATGCCGGGCACTCGGTGGCGAAGCGGCCGTCGAAGCCGATGAGGGCCCGCGACGGGAGGTTCAGTTCACGCCACCACGTCACGTCGGTGACATCGCCGAAGGTGCAGATCATCGCGATGCCGGTGCCCTTCTCGGGGTCGGCCAGGTGATGGGCCAGCACCGGCACCTCCACCTCGAACAGGGGTGTACGCACCGTGGTGCCGAAGAACGGCTGGAAGCGTTCGTCGTCGGGGTGGGCCACCATCGCCACGCAGCTAGCCAGCAATTCGGGGCGGGTGGTGTCGATGACGAGGTCGCCCGCACCGTCGGTGCGATGGAACGCCACCTGGTGGTAGGCGCCAGGCATCTCGCGGTCTTCCATCTCGGCCTGCGCCACGGCGGTGCGTTCGTCGATGTCGTACAGCGTGGGTGCATCCTGCTGGTATGCCTCGCCACGCTCGAGGTTGCGGAGGAATGCCAACTGGCTGGCGCGCCGGGCACGTTCGCCGATGGTGGTGTAGAGCAGCGACCAATCCACGCTGAGGCCCAGCCGGCGGAACAGGTCTTCGAACACCTGCTCGTCGAGATGAGTGATTTCGCGGCAGAGCTCCACGAAGTTGGGACGGCTCACCGGGACGGCGCGGTGGTCCTTCGGCACATCGCCATGGAAGGGGGCACTGAAGCCAGCCTCGAATGGCAGCGACGGGTCGCAGCGCACGCCGGTGACGTTCTGCACGCGGCGTTCGGTGGCCAGACCGTTGTCGTCCCAACCAATGGGGTAGAAGACCTTCTTGCCGCTCATGCGCTGGAAGCGCGCCACGGTGTCGGTGTGCGTGTAGCTGAACACGTGACCGATGTGCAGCGACCCGCTGACGGTGGGCGGCGGTGTGTCGATGGCGAATACGTCGTCGCGACCCGCAGAACGGTCGAAGCGGTAGGTGCCATCGGCTTCCCACTGCTGCATCCAGCGTGTCTCGATGCCGTCGAGGGACGGCTTTTCAGGGATGTTCGCCATAGGTCGGCAAGGCTACCGAACCACCGGCCCGCGGACCCCGACGAGTTCGGGGTCCGCGGGCGGTTTCTGGGGCGATCAGGCCGCCATCGGCATCATCACGCGGTCGATCACGTGGATGAGACCGTTCGATGCCTGCCAGTTGGCCCGCACGATCTTGGCGTCGGCGAGGCGCGGTGCCTTGTCGCGGAGGTGCACCGTGAGCTGCGGGATGCGGTCCACGCCCACGCGCACCGTGCCGCCCTGAAGGGTGCGGAGCTGCAGCCCGTTGGCCTGCGCCGCCATGGCGTAGGTGAACCTGGTGCCGTCGAGGATGTGGAACCGCACGATTGCCCCCAACGTGGCAGCGCCGAGGCGCTGCACCGCCTTCAGCAGGTCCGCCTCGGGCACCACGGTGGAACCCGTGAGCACCTGGATGAGGCGTCGGAACGCGTAGTCGGTGGGCAGGAAGACGGTGGATGAACCGGGCTTGGTGGCGGCGGCCACGATGTCGGGGAACTGCAGCACGAGGTGCGAGGCGATATTGAAGTTGTTGTTGTCCTGGTCGAAGGCGCCGGCGTACGGGGCCAAGAGCACCGCGATGGTGGGCAGCGCCGGCACCGCGGTGGCGGCCGGGATGTTGGTGAGCCGTGCAGCCACGGCAGGGCCGGCCTGCGCGGTGCCGGGGATGGCCACAGCGGCGAATGCGGCGCCGGCGAGCCCGACGGCGAGGCCGATTCGACTGACGGTGAGGCCGACGCGACCGGTGGCGCGGGGGAGGTGGAACATAGGGACTCCTTGACGGACGGACGACCGGAGGTCGTCGGTGCAGCGCGGGGGAAGTCGCCATTGGTACTTCTATCGGCCGGAACCGAAAACGACGACACGCGGACCCCGATCGAATCGGAGCCCGCGTGCCGGGATCGCAGGGAGCGAGAACTCAGGCGTTGATCGGGAGGAGCACTCGGTCGATGGCGTGGGCGATGCCGTTCGACGCCTTGATGTTGGCCACGATCACCTTCGGATCACGCAGGTCCGGATCCTTGTCGACGAGAACGACTCGCTTGAAGTGCTTGCCCTGGATGTCGACGGTGATGGTTCCGCCGCCGAGGGTCGTCAGCGAGGCGCCGTCGGCCTTGAGCGCCGCGGCGTAGTCGATGCGAGCGCCACCGATGATGTGGTAGGTGAGTACTGCCTTCACAGTGTCGGTGCCCAGGCTGGCAACGGCGTTGAAGATCTCACTCTCCTTGTAGATCGTCTTGCCGGTCAGGTCGCGGGCCAACTGGCGGAACGCGTAGTCGGTCGGCAGGAACACCGTGAGGTTGGCCTTCGGGTCGCTGGCGGCGGAGGTGAGGTCGGGGAACAGCAGCAGGGCCTGGGTGACGATGTCGAAATCGTTCGGGTTCGAGTCGAAGCCGTTCTTGGCGTCGTGCTTGCTGTCGGACAACAGAATCTGCGCCAGGGTGGGCTTGGTGGCAGCCGATGCGGGAGCAACGGCGGGAATGGCGAGGGCGGCGGTCAAACCGAGGCCCAGGGCTACGAGGAACTTGCGCTTCATGGGAGCTTCTCCTTGATGTTGTTCGGGTGGGGCACTGAATCGCTGTGCTGGCTTCGGTTCGGAGACCTCGCCCCACCGGATGGGGGAATGCGGAGGAATTGGTCGGGGTCCTCGCCGCCGCCAACTCGTAGGCTGTGCCCCATGCTGCACTTGTACGACACCGCCACCCGGCAGGTCCGCGAACTCGAACTGCGCGATCCCGGCACGGTGAGTATCTACCTGTGTGGTCCCACCGTGTATGGCCCGCCCCACCTCGGCCACGGGCGCGCCACGCTGGTGTACGACGTGCTGCGCCGGTACCTGGAATGGAGCGGCCTGAGCGTTCGTCTGGCCAGCAACATCACCGACATCGACGACAAAATCATCGACCGCGCCAACCGTGAGGGTCGGCCGTGGAACGACATCACCCACAAGTGCGAGGCCGTGTGGTTCGACGCCATGGGCAAGCTCGGCGTGGCCCGCCCCACCGACGTGCCGCACGCCACCGACTACGTCGACCAGATGGTCGCGATGATCGGCGAACTCGTGGCCATCGACCGCGCCTACGTCACTGCCGACGGCGTGTACCTCAGTGTGGAATCCGTTGCCGATTACGGCCTGCTCGCCAACCAGAACCTGCACGACATGCTGGAGGGTGGCGGCGACCGCGAGGTGTTCGGCGCCGAGCACAAGCGTCACCCGGCCGACTTCGCTCTGTGGAAGCTCTCCAAGCCCGGTGAGCCGTCGTGGCCGTCACCGTGGGGCGATGG
This sequence comes from uncultured Acidimicrobiaceae bacterium, assembly GCA_903919455.1. Taxonomy (GTDB): domain Bacteria; phylum Actinomycetota; class Acidimicrobiia; order Acidimicrobiales; family Ilumatobacteraceae; genus UBA668. Next base: position 3,930 of record CAIXIJ010000021.1, read on the forward strand.
TCGGCCTGGCTGGCACAGCGAGTGCGTGGTGATGAGCCTCGACCTGCTCGGTGAGGGCTTCGACCTTCACTGCGGCGGCATCGACCTGATGTTCCCGCACCACGAGAACGAGCGCGCGCAGGCCGTGGCACTCGGCAAGCGGTTCGCGAACCACTGGATGCACAACGGCTTCGTGGTGGATACCGAGGGCGAGAAGATGTCGAAGAGCCTCGGCAACGTGGCGAACCTGCTCGACCTGATGGATCACTACGACCCGCGTGCGTACCGAATGCTGCTGCTCACGTCGCACTATCGCGGCCCGGTCACGGTCACCCAGAAGAACATCGACGACTCGGTGAAGAACCTCGCCACGCTGGATTCGTTCGCCGCTCGCACCGCCGGCGTTGCCGCTGCTGCAGCCGATGCCGACGTGGTGGCCAAGTTCCGTGAGCGCATGGACGACGACCTCGACACGGCGGCTGCGTTGGCGCTGCTGTTCGACACAGTGCGCCGTACCAACATCGCCCTCGACAGCGGTGCCGATGCCGCTCCGTTGGTGGCCGCAGCACACGAGATCTGCACGGCGGTGGGTCTGGTGTTGAACGCCGGCGGGGATGTTCCCGCCGAGGCTGCCGAGAAGGCCGCCGCGCTGGATTCCGCTCGCGTCGCGAAAGATTTCGCTGCGGCCGACGCCCTGCGCGCCGAACTACAGGCCGACGGCTGGACCGTCGAGACCACCAAAGACGGCACCAAACTCCGCCGCTGACCGGCCGCTGACCCGGCGCGGCGCGGACCAGCGCGGCGCGGCCCGGCGCGGTCACCGAAATGTGCCGTATCGGCCGGCGGGCTCAACCGGTGAGTGCATCTTCTGAGGAAGGTCGGTCATGGTTGGGAAGCGATTGGTGTGGAACCGGTTGTCGGATGAGCTGAGAGCGGAGGTTCGTCGACGAGTTGTTGCTGGAGGCCGGCCGCAGGATGTGGCTGCCGAGTTGGGGATCGCTGTGCGAAGCGTCTTTCGGATCGTGGCGCAGGCTGGTGGGATGCCACCTCGTTGGGACGCAAGATCGTCATGCCGTTTGTCGCTCGCTGATCGTGAGGAGATCTCCCGCGGGCTCGAGCTCGGCGAAACCTTCGCTGTGATCTCCGTTCGGGTGCAGCGCCATCCGACAACGATCAGTCGCGAGGTCGCACGAAACGGCGGTCGCAGCAACTATCGAGCGTGGCGAGCAGATCAACACACGCACCTGCGCGCGGCCCGCCCGAAGCCGGAGAAGATGTCGTTGAACCCCGAACTGGCGGCCGCTGTCGAGTATCTCCTCGAACAGAAGTGCTCGCCGGAGCAGATCGCGGGAAGACTGCCGTTGGAGTTCCCCGACGACAAGGACATGCGCGTGTCACACGAAACGATCTATCAATCGCTGTTCGTGCACGGCCGAGGCGCGCTTCGCAAGGAACTCGTGTCCTGCCTACGTTCCGGGCGAGTGACCCGCCGACCGCACAAACGGGCCGTCACCGGCAAAGGCAAGATCAAAGACATGGCGATGATCGCCGACCGACCACCCGAGATCGAAGACCGGGCCATCCCTGGCGATTGGGAAGGCGACCTCATCCTCGGCAGCACCGCATCGAACTCCTCGATCGGGACCCTGGTCGAACGGACCACACGCATGGTGCTGCTGTTCCCGCTCGGTCACGACCGCTCCGCGGAGAACACCCGACTGAAGCTCACCGCGCTGATCCAGACCCTGCCCGCCCAGATGATGCGATCGATCACCTGGGACCAAGGCAAGGAGATGGCCGAACACACCATCCTGCGTGTCGACACCGGCGTTCAGGTCTGGTTCTGCGACCCGCACAGCCCATGGCAACGCGGCACCAACGAGAACACCAACGGCCTCCTACGCCAGTACTTCCCCAAGGGCACGGACCTGTCGCAGATCTCCCAGGCCACCTGCGACGCCGTCGCCGCACAGATGAACAACCGGCCCCGCAAAGTCCTCGGCTTCAAGACACCCCTAGAGTCCTACATCGAGCTACTTGCACTGACTGCTTGAATCCGCCGCCCATTTCCGTGACCGCGCCGACACAACCCGCCCACAGATCTCGGAGTGATGGCGGTGGAGAGGGGGTCGGACGCGGTAGAAACGATGCTCGTGTCGAAGGCAGCAGCGAAAGGGGAGCGCACCCCGTTCCCCAAGGGGTACTGGACCATCTGGTCCACGGTGGCCCTCGACCTGGTGGGCTTCGGCATCGTCGTGCCCATCCTGCCTCGCTACGCCGAGCGATTCGGGGCCTCGGGCCTCACCGTAGGCTTGCTATTCGCCAGCTTCTCGCTGGCCCAGTTCCTGTGTGCACCGCTGCTCGGCCGCCTCAGCGATCGCATCGGCCGCAAGCCGGTCATCGTCATCTCACTGATCGGTACTGCCATCGGCAGTTTCGTGACGGGTGCCGCCGGGGCTCTTTGGGTGCTGTTCGCCGGCCGCATCATCGACGGCGGTTCAGGTGCCAGCCTGGCGGTGGCGCAGGCTGCGGTGGGCGACATGGCCGAGCCGAAGGATCGACCCCGGTTGATGGGTCTGCTCGGCGCCGCCTTCGGCATCGGGTTCGTGGTCGGGCCCGCGCTCGGTGGCCTGGCATCGCTCGGTGGCGTACACGTGCCGTTCTACGTGGCGGGTGTGTTGGCAAGCATCAACGCCATCGCCGCCATGATTCGAGTGCCGGAAACAAAGCCGCAGGGAGCAACGGTGCCTCACGTCGAGCGTGGGTTGCGGCGGCAGGCGCTCTCGCCGGTGCTGCGTCGGCTCGCGTTGGTGGGGTTCATCACCACGGTGGCGTTCACGGCGTTCGAAGCAACGTTTGCGCTGCTCGGTCACCATCGGTTCGGGTTCGGCGAGAAGGGCTCGGCGCTGGTGTTCCTGGGCGTGGGCATCATCCTCGTCATCGTGCAGGGTGGCTTGTACGGCAGGCTCGCCAAGCAGCACGGCGTGCACCGGATGTACGTGGTGGGCGTGGGCCTGTTGGTGGTGGGCTTGGCCGTGTTGTCCGGCGCCCAGAGTTGGGTGTTGCTGGGTGTGTCGCTGGCGCTGCTGTCGTTCGGTCAGGGTGTGGCCTCGCCGAGCCTCACCACGATGGTGTCCGACTATGCGCCACCCGCCCGCCGCGGTGAAGCGATGGGTTACCAGCAGTCGGCCGGTGCCATCGGCCGCATCGTCGGCCCGCCGATGGCCGGCTGGATGTTCGACCACGTGGGCGAATGGAGCCCGTACGTGCTGGGTGCCGGGTTGAGCGCTGCTGCGTTGTTGCTGCTGATGGGCTGGGGCATGCACCGCCCCGCCGACGGTGCAGTGGTGACCACCTCCGCACACTGATTTGCTGCGAGACTTCGTCATCGTGGCCAACCCGACCGAACACCGCGCGCTCGAACGCCTCGAGCGGTTGGAAGGTCGTCGACCCGATCCCTCCACGCGCGCCGCTATGGGCTACCAGCCCAGTCTCGATGGCGTACGAGCCATGTCGGTGATTGCGGTCATCCTCTACCACGGTGGTTTCCACTGGATCTCGGGCGGATTCTTCGGCGTGGAGGTGTTCTTCGTCGTCTCCGGCTTCCTCATCACGTCGCTGCTGATCGAGGAACGCGATCGTGCTCGCAAGGTGGACCTCTGGCAGTTCTGGGTTCGCCGCTGGCGTCGATTGTTGCCGGCGCTGTTCACGATGCTGGCGGCGATCGGGGTATGGGCGGTGTTCTGGGGTTCGCCCGAGCAGCATTCGCAGATGCGCCGCGACTACCCGTGGGGCATCTTCTACCTCGCCAACTGGGGCCAGATCTTCAGCCAGGTTGCCTACTTCAGCGGCACGCCCACGTTGTTCCGTCACCTGTGGAGCCTGGCGGTGGAAGAACAGTGGTACTTGCTGTGGCCACTGGTGTTCATCCTCATCGCCAAGCGGCCGGAACTGGATCGTGCTCGCGGCCGCTCACTGGCGATGGTGTCGGCCGCCGTGATGGTGGGCACTGCGGTCTGTTACCTCGTCGGCTGGCCGACGCAGTTCTTCAACCCGTTCCGCATGCAGATGCAACCGGTCGACACCACGAACTTCCTGTACCTCAGCACGTTCACCCGTTCGAGCGGTCTGTTGCTGGGCGCAGCGATGGCGTTCATCTGGCGCCCGTGGCGAGTGAGTGGCGAGCCGCGCCGCGATGCCGGCCGCGCGCTCGACCTGGCGGCAGTCGGTGCGGTGGCACTGCTGCTCGCTGCGTTCGTGTCGGGTCATGTGGCCAAGGGCGCCACCTACGTGTGGATGTTGCCGATGGTGACATTGGCCTCCACCGCCCTGGTGGCGGTGGCGGTGCATCCGTGGGCCTCCGGTGCCCGGGCGGTGTTCGGTTCGAAGCCGATGGTGGAGATCGGCAAACGCTCGTACGGCCTGTACCTGTGGACATGGCCGATCAGCCGAATCTGCAACGCCTACAGCGGTTCTTGGAGTCGGTTCGCGCTCGCAATGCTGATTGCCGTGCCGGTGAGTGAGGCGTGTTACCGCTGGGTGGAAACGCCCATTCGCAAGGGCGTGCTTGGTCGATGGTGGAAGAGCCGCGAGCGTGCCGATTGGCGACTGATCACGGCGTGCACGGCGGCCAGCGTGGTGGTGCTCGGCGGCTCGCTGTTGGCGTTCTATCGATCGGCGGCGCCGACGTTCGATGCTGCGGTCGACACTGGCAACAACAACGTGGTGTTCGATCCGAACGCCGCACTGCCCGCGCCTTCCACGGTGCCGTCCACGGTGCCGACGGCGACGCCGTCCAGCGGCGCAGTGTCGCCGAGCAGCGTGGTGCCGACCAGTGGGTTGGCCACCGCGGTGGCGCCCACCATTGCCGCCGCAGCGCTGCCGCGGCGTGTGGTGATCGTGGGCGACTCGATGGCGAACTCGCTGTCGAAGAACCTGCCCGACGGCATCGGCGGCACGTTCGACATTGCCAACGGCTCGGTGGAGGGCTGCAGCGTGTACGACACCGGCAAGGCCATCAGTAGCCGCAACGGATACAGCCGCAACTTCTCGTCGTGCGCCGGTTGGGACACGAAGTGGGTGAAGGGCGCGCAGAAGAACAGTGCCCAGGTGGCACTGGTGGTGATCGGCGCATGGGATGTGTTCGACGTGACGCAGGACGGTCAGTCGCTGCCGTTCGGCTCGGCTGGCAACGACCAACGTTTCGTGGCCGGCATGCAGAAGGGCATCGATGCGCTCACCGCGGCAGGTACGAAGGTGGCGCTACTAGAGGTTGCGTGCATGCGCCCACAGGACGTAACTGGAGCAGGAGTGCCGGCGCTGCCCGAGCGCGGCATGGACGATCATGTGGCGCACATCAACGATCTTTTGCGTCAGGTGGCGGCGTCGAACCCAACCACCACGACATTCGTGTCGGGGCCACCCGAGTACTGCAACGACCCCGCCATCGCCAGCAGCCTGGCGTACCGTTGGGATGGCGTGCACGCCTACAAGCCGGGGGCCAAGCTCACGTTCGAAGCGATCGCCCAGCAGTTGCTGAGCATTCCGCTGGGCTAGTCGCGAACCATCGGTCGCGGACCCAACAAGGGGCGGCTGTTCAGTCGCTGCCGTTCAGTCGCGATGGTCGGCCGTGCAGGCCGCACCGTTGCACACGTCGATCAGCGTGTCCTCGAAGAGGAAGCTGGCCTTCTGCGTGCGCACGTCGGCATCGGCTCGCGGGTCTTCG
>CAIXIJ010000022.1 GCA_903919455.1 uncultured Acidimicrobiaceae bacterium
CAACTTGGTCAAGCGTGTGAAGCGCACCGCGTTCGGATTCCGCCGCTTCGAGCACTACCGCATCCGCGCGCTGCTCTACGCCGGCAAGCCCAACTGGTCACTCCTCAACACCCTCACCCCACCGTGAAATCCGAAGAGCCACTAAAGGGCAGATAGATGTACTAATGAAGCCCATGTTGAAAGCCAATAACTCGCAGATGAGGCCACGCCGGTCTGCAAGTGGTGAGTGGCATTGGTGATCCATCTAGCCCTTCGAATGACGCCGATAGTGGTCCTAGCTCTTTGTAGGCCCACTGGTGGCCGGACTCGGCGTGGCCTGTTTGGCAGCCCATATGCAGCGCCGTGCCTCGCCGGGAATGGCTGGCCCCGAGGAGCCAGCCGTTCCCGAGCCGGAACCGTTGAGAGGCGACCAGCAGCCGGCCACGGAACCCTGAATCTCCTCTCCAGTGAGCAGCCCAACCGATGGTGAGCCGTCCACGCCCCGCTCAATCGGGATCACCTCAGCAAGGCGCTTGGTCGGTGCCGCCAGATCGGCCTGACAACTCGCGAGCTGGCTCTCGCGGTCAGCAATCACTCGCGCTGTCGCTTCATTTGCCTCGTGGCGCGCTTCTGCCGTCTCGGCGGCCGTCGTAATGCGCCTTCTGCACCGGTTCGGAGTGGCCGCACACCATCGTCATGCTCCCTGGAGTCCCACCAGAGAGCATCCATGCGGATTCTTCGATCTCGCGTACGTCGTAGCAGCGGACAACTCGCTGAATGTCATTGGTGTCAGGGACTGCTTCCCCCTCGCCTTTCGCCACACCTCGTCGAAGTTGGACGGGTCGAACGGTGCGCCACTCTCAATGCTGAACACTGCACCTCTCGGCGAAGGTCAGTTCGCTTTCTCCAATGCTTGTGGTCCGCCGACTTTGAGCACGGCTTGCGGTAGGTGCCGCACGGAAGTTCCGCCTTGGTTTGGCAGAGCGAGGCGGCGCAGACTCGACCGCCTAGCGGATCCCGGCGATGCCTTCAGTACTGTTCAACAGTCCGACGGCGCGCTTGTCACCTGACTTGCGGTGCTTCGGAACTCCTTGGTGGAGATGGATGCCGTTGTTGTCAGAGGGCCTTGCAGCGTAAGGCTGCGAGGCATCCGAGTGTGGACTCTTACCCCGTATGTGAGTCCCCACTCGCATGGCGGTGTGGGACTCGGGTGGTGGCGTGGGACTCGCATGGTGGCGTGGGACTCGGATGGGGCGCACCGACTCGGATGGGGCACTCCCTAGGGAGTGCGCGGACGGCCTGGCGGGCGGGTGTGGGGCGGCCGCTCGGGACGGCTGCGCGACGGGCTGATCCGGAAAACGAGGACGGCCCCCTTGCGGGGGCCGTCTGCAGCGCGCTCGAAGGGACTCGAACCCCTAACCTTCTGATCCGTAGAAGAAATTCGGCGTGTTCGTTCGGTTTCGTTTCGTATCAGATCATGCCGTTGAGCTGCTCGTTTATCGCCGTGTGCGGACGAGACGACACGAGCCAACACAGGGATGTATCAGACGGCTTGATACATTTTCGATACGCGTTCGAGGTCGCGTCGAGTGGTCAGACAGTCCCGTGGGCCGCTCGCGAGCTCGGGTTCGCGGGGCGGCTACTGGGCTTGTGCGTGGCGGACGGTGGCAGCGAGATCGGCACGTGCGCGTGATACTCGTGAGCGGACGGTGCCGATCGGGCACCCGAGGACATCGGCTGCTTCCTCATAGCTCAATCCGAGCACTTGTGTGAGCACGAAGGCTTCGCGTCGATCACACTCGAGGTCGCCAATCAAATGCTCAATTGGCTCAGCAGGGTGAGTCGCTCGATCCCGCGCGTAGGAGGAGAGCCGGTTCTCGAGGCGCCGTGAGCGTACGCGACGCCGGACGTCGTCGGCGCAGACTCGTCGGGCAATGGACAGCAGCCAGTTCTGGAATGGGCTGTCGCCACGGTAGGAGTGCAGCGAGCGGAACGCCCGGAGGTACGTCTCCTGGACGAGGTCTTCCTCGGCTCCACGGGAGCCGAGGGCAGTGCAGAGTCGCCAGACGACCGGTTGCGTGGCTCGAACGAGGTGGGCAACTGCCACGTTGTCGCCCTCGATCGCTGCCGCGACGTAACGTTCCAAGTTGTCTTCCGCCCGCACGACAGCATTGTTGCGGTTGCCGCGCAGAGCGGTCAACTCTCCTGGAACCCTGAGCGTATGGTGAGCGACCGGATCGATGTGATGTGTGAGCCGTGGCAAGTGGCAATCTCGGCTCGACTCGACGGCGAGACATCTCCCGTCGAGCCCCGCCTACTCGATGCGCACCTGTCCCGATGCGCGCCGTGTCGTGCCTATCTCGCGGCGGCCGAGTCGACGCGGCGGTCCTGTCGACTCGAGCCGGCGCCGGCGATGCCGGACATGTCGCGGCCGGTAGCCAAGGCGAACGCAATGGCTGATCGGGCCGCCAGTTGGAGCATTGTCAGGGCGCTGTTGGCCGTCGTAGCGATCGAGGTGATCGCCTTCTCCGTCAAGGCGTTGGTGGTCGGGGATGCGAACGCAGCTTCGACGCATGCGGCGCGTCATCTCGGCGCATTCTCTTGTGCGTACGGAATCGGCTTGCTCGTGGTGGTTGTTCGACCGGCACGTGCGCGGACCATGCTGCCGGTCGCCGCAGTCTTGGCGGGGGCGTTGGGCATCACCGCGATCATCGATGTTGCGCAGGGCCGGGTTCCGTTCATCAGCGAGACGACCCATCTCCCGGAGTTGATCAGCGTGTTGCTCATCTGGTTGCTCGCAGCGCCAGCATCAGACCATCGCATGCGTCGGTCGTCAGAGTCGTCGCCACCGCTGCGATCGATCGACACCGACGGACAGCGCGATCCGCCCACGCGCACGGCCGGCGAATGAAGTACCCGAGCCTCCGACTGCGACGTGATTGAGCGGGCGTCGGGTACCGGATAGGACCGGCCGGTACCCGACGTAGCGCCCACTCGGCGTCAGCGGAGACGGGAGAGAATTCGCTGACGACCAATGGTTTCAACCGACCGGCGGGACGGATTGGTACGCATGCCCAATGTTGATCAACGGGAATTGCGGTGATCACGAGAGGAGTCGTCGGTTCCACGCAAGAAGTTCCCGACGCCTCCGAGTGAACACGATGGACGCCGCGGAACGCCAACCCGGGAACTCAACGACAGCATCGAGCGACTTGTCCATCTGCCGGCGTCGGCGTGCGGATCCTGACCGGTCACGCGCTCGGCGACGCAGGCGAGTCGATCCCACCCTGCTCCTCACGGACACACAGGCGGGGTGGGGTCGACCACAAACCTTGGAACTTCTGACCTTCGCAGAACGACTTGACACGAACAGCAAGGCTGCAGGGGGACAACGGGATGACTGCAGTGACCTACGCCGACGGCGACGACAGCCGACCGTCACCGATCACCGCTGAGGAGGCCGCCGACCGGGCCAGCCGTCGGTGGCGCACCCTGTGGCGGGTTCACTTCTACTCGGGCATCATCAGCATGCCGTTCATCTTGCTGATGGCACTGAGCGGGCTGGTGATCCTCTACACGCAGCCGATCCGCGATCTCACGCAAGGGGATCTGCGGAGCGTGTCTGCCTCCGGCCAAGCGATTTCGTTCGATCAGCAGGAGCAGGCTGTCGGGGCTGCCTATCCCGATCTACCTGTCGTGTCGCTCACCCTGCCGGCCGGCGACGAGCGTGCCACGATCTTCGGACTCGACAACGGGCACGAGGCATTCGTGAACCCGTACACGGGTGAGGTTCTCGGGCAGGCCGACCCCGGTGGCGGCATCGTCGGTCTGGCCAACCGCCTTCACGGCTTCCTCAACAACGACAAGCGGATGATCTCGCTTCCCACCGTCAGCGCGCTGTGGGACAACGGTCCGGTGATGCGCGATTACGTGATCGGCGACCTGCTACTGGAGATCATGGGCGTGTGGGTGCTGGTGCTCGCCGCCAGTGGCATCTATCTGTGGTGGCCGCGGAGGTCGCGCAACGAGGGTGAGCTCCGCAACGGCCGCACGCTGTTCGGGATCCGGCTGGGCAAGAAGGGCAGGGCGAAGTGGCGGGACCTGCACGCCGTGCCGGGCGTGGTGCTCTGCACCGTCCTGTTCGTCACACTTGCCAGCGGCATGGCGTGGAGCACCTATTGGGGCTCGAACTTCGGTGCGTTCGCCGACAAGGTGACCCCGAACACGTTCATCGACACCCCGGCCAGCAGTGTCGGTACGCGTGGCGATCTCGACCGTTTGGGGAACCAGATCCCGTGGAACACCGGCAGCATTCCCATTCCCGCCAGCTATGCCACCGAGGCGAACGGTGAGCTTCCCGCGCCGGTGAGCCTCGACAGCGTGGTGGCGATCGGCACCGACGAAGGCATGAAGCCCGGATACACCATCTACTTCCCGGACAACAGTCAGGTCGACGACGTCGGCAACCCCATTTACGGCAGTTTCACGCTCAGCAACTCGTGGCCCCGAAAGACCGGCGAAGCCCGCGACCTGTTCATCGACCAGTTCAGCGGCGCCACCCTCGCCGAGGTGAACGCCTATGGCTACGGATCGGTGGCCTACGCGATGGACACCGCCGTCAGCTGGCACATGGGTACCCAGTGGGGCATCGTCACCCGCATCTTCATGACGCTCCTCTGTGTGCTCGCGATCTGGTCCGTCACGAGCGCCCTGGTGATGTTCTGGAAGCGACGCCGTCCCGGTACCGCAGGTCTGCCCCGCCGCCCGAGAACCGTGAAGTTCGGCTGGGGTCTCTGGGTCATCATCGGCGGCCTCGCTATCGTCTACCCGGTATGGGGAGTGACCGCAGCGATCGTGCTGCTCGCGGACCGGTTCGTCATTCGTACCGTCCCGAGGCTGAAGGCCACATTCGGGCAGCGATGAGGCTCGCGGTAGCGGCGGTCGTTGCCGGTCTGTTTGCGGCCGCTTGCGGATCGGACGTCGCATCTCCATCCGTCCTCTCGTCGGCCGGTGCGTGGGCGCGTACCACGCCACCGGGCGCCACCAACGGCGTCGTCTACCTGCAGATCACCAGCCCGACCGACGACGCGATCGTCGGCGCCTCCGTTCCGGCGTCGGTGGCAGGGTCGGCGGAGCTGCACGAGACGATGGGAGCCGAGGGCGGTGCCGCGATGCCGAACATGCCGAACATGGACAGCGGTGACGGCGAGATGACCATGACCCCGGTCGACTCTGTTCTGCTCCCCGCTGGCGAACCGGTTGCATTCGAACCCGGCGGCAAACACATCATGCTCGTCGACCTCGCGAATCCACTTACTGCGGGCGACCACCTCGCTCTTACGCTCACCCTGGCCAACGGCACCACCCTCCCCATCGACGTGGTCGTCGCCGACAACGCACCCTGACCACTACCGCGGCCGGCATGCGAGGTGGTGCCGATCTGCGACTGCACGCACGACGTATCTGCAATTGGACCTACGACCCTGGGATAGTGTCTGTCGAACCACTCAGGAGGAGAGCGTAATGAGCTACGACGTCCAAGGCACCCTGCTCGAAGTGTGCACGTGCGATGTGAATTGTGCGTGTTGTTGGACCGGCTCCGAGCCAACAGGCGACGCCTGCGATCGTGTCGTTGCGTGGCAGATCGACACCGGTACTGTCGATGGACTCGACGTCTCCGGCATCACCCTGGCGATGCTCGGGATGCTCGACCAGCACGGCGCACCGGTGAAGTCGATGATCTTCGTGCCGTCGAGTGCATCGGACGCTCAGGCCGATGCGTTGGTCGAGTTGTGGTCGGGTAAGAAGGGTGGCCCGATGGCTGACCTGGCTCGCATGCTCGGCGAGATCGTCGGTGTCGAGCGCACCACGATCGACTATCGCGATGGCGGGCACCTCGTCATCGGCGATCGTGTCACTGCCGATGTCGGCGCGGCGGCAGACGGCACGCCTATTGCCGCCGACGGCTATCGCGCCGAGGTACCCGAACTGGGTGTGTCGCTCTCGGTGCAGGGTCAACGCGCCGTGCACGGAGCCTTCCACTTCGCATCGTGAGTTCGCCGGTGTCCACGGCGTTCCAGTCCCCGACGCCGGGGGCAACGTCGCGCCGTTGGCTCTACACGTTGGTGATTCTCCCTGCGGTGGTCGCGTGGATGGTGCTCTGGTGGTTCGGGTCGTCACCTTCCGGCCGCTACTTCCAGCATGAGGAGCTGGCCACCAACAAGAGTTCCGCCCCGCTCGTCCTCATCGGGTGGGTGGTGATGATCACGGCGATGATGCTTCCCTCGACCGCCCCCCTGCTGGCAGTGTTCCGTCGCGTCGTCGGTGCACGACCCGACCCGAACCGGCTCGTCGTCGCGGTCATCGCCGGCTATGGCGCCGTGTGGACACTGGTCGGCGGGATCGCGATCCTCGGCGACTCGATCATCCATCTACTCGTCGATGCATCATCGACCACGTCGGTGGCCGATCGATGGATCGCGCCGGCGGTGCTGGCATTAGCAGGGGTGTACCAGTTCACACCTCTGAAGCGACGCTGCGTCACCTCGTGCCAGTCACCGTTCGTGTTCGTCTCCCGACATTGGCGGGGCAACGACCCTCGGTGGGACGCATTCCGCCTCGGGGTTGCCCACGGCTGGTTCTGCGTCGGCTGCTGTTGGACGATCATGCTCACCATGTTCGCCGTCGGCATGGGCAACCTTGGCTGGATGTTGCTGCTCGGCGCTGTGATGGGCGTCGAGAAGAACGTCGCGTCCGCCCGCTGGCTCGGCCCGACCGTCGGCGTGGGCCTCCTCGTCGGCGCCGCAGTGATGGCGTTCTGACCTCGGCCAATCCGCAAGAATTCATCAACTCCACGAAAAGAGGAACTCTGGACTGCGTTCGGACGACTTCACAGTCATACAACTTCGTCATCGCGGGAGTGCCGAACATGAACACCCAGACCCTCGACACGCACAGCAGCTCGACTGCCGTGTTCGAACTCGTCCACTACATCAACGGCGAAGCTGTCGCCTACGTGCCCTACACCACAGGGTGCAGTTCCTGCTGCGGCGCACCGGCTCACGCCGAACCAGCGCGCAGCTGCTGCCACTGATTCGCCGATCGCGACTCGTATGATCCCACGAATGCGTCACTCATCGACTCGTCGTGGACTCGTGGCTGTCCTCGCCGTTGCGTCTCTCGGCCTTGCCGCCTGCGGATCCGACTCTTCGTCATCCGATCCCACCACGGCGCCAACCTCCGCGGCGAGCGACACCACAGCCGCTGTCGAGGACGAGCCGGCCACCACCAACGCGCCGGCCGAGCCGGCCGATGTCGTCGCTGGTGCCGCCGTGATCACGGTGACTGTCGGCATCGATGACTTCGAGACCAGTGGAGGCACCCGCGTGGTCAGCGTGCCGAAGGGCACCAATGTCACGATCTCGCTCACCGATCCGAATGCGGATCAGGAGTACCACCTCCACGGCTACGACATCGAGGTCACGGCGGCCAAGGGCGAGACCGGCAAGATTCAATTCGTCGCCGATCAGACCGGCCAATTCGACGTCGAGAGTCACGACACCGAAGCCACCCTTTTGGTGATCGTCGTCGTCTGACCAAGCGTCAGGTGCGACCGAGCATCTGGTCGTACATCCCCTTCACGAAGGCGGTCACATGGGCCGGTGCCGTGCGCGGGTGACCGCTCTGGAACGGAGGCAACGGGTCGTACTCCATGTC
>CAIXIJ010000023.1 GCA_903919455.1 uncultured Acidimicrobiaceae bacterium
CGTCGTGTCCTGGCAGTACTCGTACCGCAACACACCCGTACTCGCACCCCACGTGAGCGCAACCGTCAAACTCCGTCCAGTGGCACCGTTCGCCGGGGCCGTCTTGTTGAACGCACCCGGCGGCGTCGCCGCAACCGTCGTAAACGTCCACCAGGTGGCTGCATCCGCGTCGATGGTGCTGCTCGCGTTCAGCGCTCGCACCTGCCACTCGTAGCGGGTGCTGTTCAGCAGGCCGGTGAGGCTGGCCGTACGAGCGACACCGGTGGAGGTCCAGACGCCATCACACGTGCTGTTGATCGTCGAGTCGGCGCAGACCTGGTACGAGGTGGCACCCGCACTGGCACCCCACGAGAGCGACAAGGTGACGGCCAGACCCGTTGCAGCGTTCGCTGGCGCAGTCTTCGCAAAGGCGCCGGCAGGCGTGACCGTGGTGAACGTGCTGCGCACCGAGACATTGGCTTCCGCCGTATGAGTGCCATCGCTGGCACGAACCTGCCAGGCATACACGGCACCAAGCGTGAGGCCACTGACGATCACACTGGTGGCGGACCCGGTGGAGACCCAGTTGGTGCAGGGCGTGGTGATTTCCCTGACGGTGATGCCGCTGACGAGGCAGTACTCGTAGTTGGTGGCACCGGCACTGGGTGTCCAGGTGAGCGTGGTGGAGGCAGCGATGCCGGTGGTTCCGGCAGCTGGAGCCGTCTTGCTGAACGCGCCGAGCACTCGAGGACCGTTCGCAGCGGATGCCGCGGCAACAGCGGCACCGGCATTCAGGATGCCCGGGCCGCACAGCGCCAGCGTGCAGGTACTGCCCGCCGGGAACGGAGTGACCGTGCTGCGCAGCAGAGTGTTGAGCGCTGCGGGAGTGATGCCGGGCTGCACCGACTTCACGAGGGCGGCAACGGCCACCACGTGCGGCGTGGCCATGCTGGTGCCCTGATAGCCGACATAGGTGTCGGTGGTGGGCACGGTGGTGCCCGCGTTCAGGGTGGACAGGATGGTGCCGGGGGTGAGCGTGTCGTCGCCACCAGGCGCGGCGATCTCCACCAAGCTGCCGAAATTGCTGTACCAACTGCGGCTACCGGTGCTGCCGGTGGCGGCGACGGTGACCACATTGGCGCAGTTGGCCGGGCTCGAGTTCAGGGCGTCGATGTTGGAGTTGCCAGCGGCCACCACGACGGTGGTGCCGACGGCGACGATGTCGTCGATGGCCTGTTGCTGGGTGACACTGCAGGTGCCGGCTCCGCCGAGGCTGAGGTTCTCCACTGCTGCGGGGTTCGGGTTGGTGGGAACGCCAGGCACGGCGAGGCCAGCGGCCCAGCGCATGCCATCGACGATGTCGCTGGTGAACCCGCCGCACTTGCCGAGCACGCGCACGGGCAGCACCTTCACGCCGGGAGCGATGCCCGACACGCCGATGCCGTTGTCGGCGACTGCCGCGATGGTACCGGCCACGTGTGTGCCGTGCCATGAGCTGTTGCCCACCGGGCAGCCAAGGAACGTCGCGGTGCGCGCATCGGCGGCAGAGATCCAGTCGCCTGGGTCGCTGGGGTCTGCATCGCGCAGGTTGCCGTCGTTGGCAAGGCTGAGGTCGTTGATGAAGTCGAAGCCGGGCACGGTTTGGCCAGCGAGGTCGGCGTGGGCGGTGATGCCGGTGTCGATGACGGCCACCACCACATCGCTCGTTCCCTTGGTGATGTCCCACGCCGCAGGAAGGTTGGCACCGAAGGAGTTGGCGACGGGAGCGGTGAGGTCCCACTGCTGCGACCACAGCGGATCGGTGGGGACCGCCGTGGGGAACATGATGGCGTCGGGCTCGGCGTAGGCCACGCCGGGCAGCGAAGCGATGCGGGCGGCGATGGCGGCAGCGTCGGCCGGCGAGCGGCGACCGCTGAGCTTGCTCACCCACGCGCCATGGCGCAGCTGGCGGCGAAGGCGCACGTTCTCGCCAGCGGCCTGGCTGAGGTCGAACACGCTGGGGGCAGTGCCGTCCTTCAGCCGAACGATGATCTGATCGGTGGCACGCGGATCGCTGCTATCGAGCGCACGGCGAACGGGCGCCGGCCGAGCGGCGGCAGCTCCATCAACCGTGACCACGGAGACGCCTGCGAGCAGCGCTACGGACACGAGGAGCGCGCGACGAGGCAGGGCAGTGCGAGGGGTCTGCATAGTGCCCCCATTGCAGCCGGGAGCAGGGCAAACGTCAACCAGTCGGACGAATCATTGTGGTGAAGTTTTGATAAGGAATCACGCTGCGTGACCAACGAATGGCGCATCGCGGCCAAGTGACAGGAAACCCTGACGACCGCTAGCCTGAGCGCAGTTTCAGCGGCCCTCAGGGCCGACGATGCGGGTGTAGTTCAGAGGCAGAACATCAGCTTCCCAAGCTGAGAACGCGGGTTCGATTCCCGTCACCCGCTCTGCGCGAAGCGCACTCACGGTCGCACGAATCGGGAGGAGCGAAGCGACGGATCCCGTCACCCGCTCTGCGCGAAGCGCACTCACGGTCGCACGAATCGGGAGGAGCAAAGCGACGGATCCCGTCACCCGCTCTGCGCGAAGCGCACTCACGGTCGCACGAATCGGGAGGAGCAAAGCGACGGATCCCGTCACCCGCTCCAACCAGGTCTGATGCCCTTGACCAGGCTAAATGTCCGAAGTTGCGACAGCGCCCGATTGGCGCCAGTTGCCCGGATTTGCCACGATTTGCGCCATCTACTGTCGCGGGGCTGTCGTGCCCTTCGCCCTAAGAACGTGTGTCCTACTTCGTGGCCCCGATTGCCTTGACCAGACCCGCACCTATCGGCAGCTCTGCTCGGTCAGATGTCGGTGCTGATGGGTCGCAGGAACTTGTTCAGCCAGCCTGCGGTGGCGCGCTCGTCCCACGCGCCGGACGCGATTGCTAGGACAGCGGCCTCGGCCTCGTCGATGTCGGGTTTCGGTGCCCAGGTCCAGTCGTTGATGTCGACGAACAGGCGCAATGACACCCATGCAGCTCGCTTGTTGCCGTCAGGCAATGGATGGTTCCGAGCGAGCCGCACGATCAACACCGCTGCGGCGATCGCGATGTAGTCAGCGAGATCGAGGTATTCGACGCTCACTTCGCGAGACGTTCGAGCAGCTCTCGATCCTCGTCGATGATCTGGCGAATGCGGCGACGAAACGCCGGATCCTTCTGGCGACGCTCGACGGCCTCTCGCAGAGCGAGCTTCACCGTCTCGTTGAGGCTCTGACCTTCGGCACGTGCGAGCGCCTCGGTGTCAGCGGCGAGCTCGTCGTCGAGGCGAACAGTGAGGTTCTTCGGCATGACACCATGGTATCAAGACGTCAGAAGCAGCGATAGCGCCGAATGTCCAAGATCCGCCCCATTTCCGGCGAGCAGACCGCAGACAATCTGCGCTACCTGATGACGCCGGACTCCCGGTTCATGTCACTCGTTCTTCTGAACGCGCCGAGAAGAACTGAGGACATAGACGGCCGATTCGGGGCGAGAGGCGCGCTCAGCCGGCTGGGCCGACGTCCACACGCTCCTGGAGCGTCGGCTATCATTCGATAGCCATGACCGCCACCCAACTCCCAGACCGTGCCCGTGTCGTCATCGTCGGCGGTGGCGTCATCGGCAGCAGCATCGCCTACCACCTTGCTCACCTCGGGTGCACCGACGTCGTGCTGCTCGAGCGCCACTCGCTCACGGCGGGCACCACGTGGCATGCGGCCGGGCTCATCACCTCGGCCGGCATGACCGACGAGACCTCGCTGTTCATGGCGCGCTACTCCCGCGACCTGTACGCCAGGCTCGAGGCCGAAACCGGGCACTCCACCGGCTTTCGCGAGGTCGGGCACATCCTCGTCGCCAGCACCGAGCGTCGAGTCGAGGCACTCCGTCGGGCCGGCGCCTGGCAGCACGGCTTCGGAGTGCCCGAGCGCGAGATCTCGCCGCGCGAGATCGCCGACATGTGGCCGTTGCTCCGCACCGACGACCTGCTGGCTGGCTTCTACGTGCCCGACGAGGGTCGCGCTGATCCCGTGGGGTGCGCGGTGTCGATGGCGAAAGGCGCCCGCCAGTTGGGTGCCAAGGTCGTAGAGGGCGTGTCGGTCATCGGTGTGGAGCAGCACCGCGGGCACGTCACGGCAGTGCTCACCGATGCGGGTCGCATCGAGACGGAGATCGTGGTCAACGCCGGCGGAATGTGGGCTGGCACCCTCGCCGCCCAGTCGGGTGTGCATGTGCCACTGCAGGCCGCCGAGCACTACTACCTCATCACCGGCCCGGTGCCCGGCATGGACCCCGACCTGCCCGTAGTGGAAGACCCCGACCGCTACGGCTACTACCGGCCCGAGGGCGACGGCATGCTCGTCGGCCTGTTCGAACCGGTCGGCAAGCCCTGGCATCTCGACGGGGTGCCGCACGACTTCGCCTTCGGCACCATCGACCCCGACTGGGATCGCATGTCCGAGTTCCTCGCCCCGGCGATGGATCGCATCCCGTCACTCGCCGAGTGCGGCGTGCGGCTGTTCTTCTGCGGTCCTGAATCGTTCACCTCCGACGTGCACCCCCTGCTCGGCCCCGCACCCGAACTCGACGGTTACTGGGTGGCCGCCGGCATGAACTCCCTGGGCATCCTGCTCGGTGGCGGAGTTGGGCACCTGATGGCGCACTGGATCGTCGACGGGGTGCCGCCGCTCGATGTCACCAGCTACGCAGTGGGTCGGGTGGCCACCCACGAGACCAGTCGCAAGTTCCGTTCGGAACGCACGCCCGAACAACTCGGCGTGCTGTTCGGCGATGGAGTGTGGCCGAACTGGAAGCCCACCACGGCTCGCAACGTGCGCCGGTCGGTGCTGCACGACCGCCACGTCGCGGCAGGGGCTCACTTCGGGTCATCGGTTGGATGGGAGTACCCCGAATGGTTTGCCGAGCCAGGTGAACATCCGCGCTCCGTGCTCGAATTCGTACGTCAGGAGTCGCACCCACTGGTCGCTCGCGAGCATCACGCCGTGCGCGACGCGGTGGGCGTGCTCGACATGAGCCTGATGGCAAAGCTGATGGTGCAGGGGCCCCATGCCGGGGCCGTGCTGAACCGCCTGTCGGCCAACGACGTCGACCGGGAGATCGGCCGACTCGTCTACACGCAGTGGCTCGACACGCGAGGTGGCATCGTCGCCGACGTGACGGTGTCGAAGGTGGCCGACGACCGCTTCCTCGTCATCAGCAGCGACATCACGCATCGCGAGATCGAGCCGCGTATCCGGCGCGAGACGCGCGCCGATGAAGTGGTCGTCGTCACCGATGTCACTTCGGCCACCACCTTGCTCTCGGTGCAGGGGCCGGCGTCGCGAGAGTTGCTCGGTCGGCTCACCGATGCCGACCTGTCGAACGACGCCTTCCCCTATCTCAAGGCGCGGCAGATCCACGTTGGATACGCACCGGTGCTTGCCGGTCGGGTGACGTACGTGGGCGAACTCGGCTACGAGTTGCACGTGCCCACCGAACACGCCGCCGGCCTCTACGACCTGTTGTTCGAGACTGGGCGAGACCTGGGCATCCGGCCCGTTGGTCTCGGTGCGATGGCCAGCCTGCGGTTGGAGAAGGGCTACCGCGACATGGGCGTCGACATCGACACCACTGACACGGTGCTCGAAGCCGGCCTCGGATTCGCCGTCGCGTGGGACAAGCCGGGCGGCTTCATTGGCCGCGACGCGATGGTCGCCGCGAAGGCCGCTGGCGCGCCGACCGATCGCATCGTCGGGTTGTTCGTCGACGACCTCGATGCCGACCTGTTCGGTGGCGAGCCCCTGTTGCTCGATGGTCAGTGGGTGGGTTACGTGCGTGCGGCAGCGTTCGGCCACACCCTCGGCGGGCCTGTGGCGCTCGCTCAAGTGCACCACGACGACGGCGTCACCGCTGCCTGGCTGGCCGCTGGCTCATTCGAGGTGCATACACCGGCGCGCCGACTGCCGGCCAAGGTGCAGTTCGCCCCGTTCTACGATCCGCAGCGGTTGCGCATCCTTGCCGAGTGAGGTTCAGCGGTCGAGCGTTCGGGCCGCACCACGAACACGCGTGAGGCGCGACGGCGCTCGCAACAGCCCGCGCAGTACGAAGCTGGCGGCGAGGTCGGGCTCGTCGACGGCATGCGCAGCAGAACGATCGGCCGTACCGCGAATGGTTTCGAGCACGATCGCATCGATCACCTGACAGGCGAACGACACCTCGAGGTCGAGGAACTCTCCCGACTGGATGCCCCGCTCGATGATGGATCGCAGCAGCGCCGAGTAGCGGGCATTCATGGCCCGCCCCTCCTCGAACTCGGGCAGGTCGAGGATCTCGTCGAGGTAGAGGGCACGCAGGTCAAACGGCGTGCTGCGCACGTACCGCACTTCCCATTGGAGGTAGCGATACAGCTCGACTGCGGCCCCACCACCATCGGCTGCCAGCCGCTCGAGCGCGTCGATACCGGCGGTCAGGTCGCGACGCAGCAACTCCTCGGCGATCTCCTGCTTCGACGCGAAGTGCTTGTACAGCGACGGTTGACGCACGCCCACTGCCGCTGCGATGTCGTGGGTGCTCGTGCCGCGGTAGCCGCGCACGGCGAACAGCCGTGAGGCCTCGAGCAGGATCAACTCACGCGTCGGCCACGTCGTCGTCGACAACTCGGTGGTCATGCGGCGAGTGTAGGTGGAACCGAGCGTGGTCCCTTAGAGTGCGACCGGCGGCGAGATGAAGGGCGGATGCCGAGGTGACATCCTTGGGCGCACAACAGGGCGGCGAACATCAACCGCCCTACCGACTGTTGGCGGAGATGGCCTCTGACGTGGCGATGGAGATCAACGCCGCCAGCCGCGTGGTGTGGATCAGCCCGGCGATCGAGGAAGTGCTCGGGTGGTCGGTCGAAGAGATTGTCGGCACCTCGATCTTCGATCGCATGCATCCCGATGACGTCGCACGAGGCGCGAAGGCGCGCGACAACGTGATGACTGGCAGCGTGGTGCGAAACGACCTCCGGTTCCTCACCAAGGACGGCAGCTATCGGTGGGTGTCGGCACGCCTCGCCCCCGTGTACGACGACGATCACAACGTGATCGGGCGAGTGGCCGGTTGGCACGATGTGAGCGCCGAGTACGAGTTGCGCGATCAGTTGCTCGATCGCGAAGAGCGGTTTCGCTTTCTCGTGGAGAACGCCAACGATGTGGTGCTTCTCGAGGTGGAAGGGCAGGTCGTGTTCGTGTCGCCGGCGGTCGACCACATACTCGGCTGGTCACCTGAGGATCTCGTCGGCCGAGCGGTGTCGAGTCTCTGGCACAACGACGATCCTTCCGCCGACCATTCTCCTTCGTTGCGCGCCGACAGTTCCGATGTGATGCGCATGCGCCACAAGAACGGCGAGGTGCGCTGGATCGAGATCTCCACCTCGCCCGCCACCCAATCCGATGGCAGGGTCGGCGCAGTGAGCATCCTGCGCGACGTCACCGAGACGGTGCACGCGGAACAGACTCTGGCGGCCACTCATGCTCGCGACGCGGTGCTGGCGTCGATGTCCAGCGACCTGTTCCTGATCCTCGACCGGAGGGGCGCAGTGCTGTGGGCCAGCGGGGCGAGCGAATTCTTGTTCGGACGATCGAGCAGCGAACTGGTGGGCGTGAACGTCACTGAGTTGCTGGTGGGTTTCGGTGCCGACGTGCCGAACGTTGCCGAGCGCCTCGATGCCGGCGAGATGATTGCAGGCGTCGTCGAGGTGCATCCGAGCGGCAGACCACCACGCTGGATCGACGTGCGCGCGATGCAGCACTCCGACCCGTCCGAGCCCCGCTCGTGGCTGTTCATCAGCATCCGCGATGCGCACGCCGAAATGGAAGTTCGTGCCGCGCTGGAGGCTTCGGAGCGGGAGGCGAACGAGGCCAACCAGGCGAAAACGGCATTCCTCTCGCGCATGAGCCACGAGTTGCGCACACCGCTGAACGCCGTGCTGGGCTTCGCGCAGCTCTTGCAGTTGGAGGAACTACAGCCCACCCAGGCAAGCGCCGTCGACAAGATCGTCAGCGGTGGTCGTCACCTTCTCGACCTGATCAACGAGGTGCTCGACATCGCCCGCATCGAATCCGGATCGATCCTGATGTCGCCCGAGCGAGTGGCGCTCTCCAATGTCGTTCTCGAATCGATGGACCTGGTGCGCGGTATGGCTGCGACGGCCCAGGTGCGCCTCGAACCCTTCGACACATCCGCGGTCGACGAGGTGGTCTTCGCCGATCGCCAGCGTGTCATTCAGATACTGCTGAACCTGCTGACCAACGCCGTGAAGTACAACCGGCAATCCGGCACGGTGCAGGTCCGTGTAGGCAGCACCGACGACGGCATGGCGTGGGTGGAGGTCGACGACAGCGGCCCCGGTATCGCGCCCGACCTACTGCTACGCCTCTTCCAGCCCTTCGACCGACTTGGTGCCGAGCGCACTGGCATCGAGGGCACAGGTATCGGCCTGACGGTGGCGCGAAGCCTGGCCGAGACGATGGGAGGTCGGCTGGAGGTGCGCTCCACCGAAGGCGTCGGTTCGGTGTTCACCCTCGTGCTGCCCCAGGCCTGAGCCTCGCGCCCGACCTGCAGGTACCGTAAACCAATGCTCTCAGGTGTGTCGCTCGGACAGTCGTACGCCAGCGCACTGCCGGGTCTCTACGAGCCGTGGCAGGCAGCAACCTTCCCCGACCCGCAGATGCTGGTGCTGAACACGGCCCTCGCCGTCGAACTCGGCATCGACCCCGACGCGCTCGACGCCGTCACCCTCACCGGCCAGGCCCTGCTGCCCGGCAGCGCACCGATCGCCATGGCCTACGCCGGCCACCAGTTCGGCGGCTACTCGCCGCGCCTCGGCGACGGACGCGCCTTGCTGCTGGGCGAACTCACCGCACCCGACGGGCGGCTTGTCGATCTTCATCTGAAGGGTTCGGGCCGCACCCCATTCGCACGCGGTGGCGACGGCAAGGCTGCGGTGGGCCCCATGCTCCGCGAGTACATCATCAGCGAAGCCATGCACGCGCTGGGCATTCCCACCACTCGCTCGCTGGCCGTGGTGGCCACCGGCGAGCAGATCGCCCGCGACACGTTGCTGCCCGGCGCTGTCCTCGCCCGCGTCGCTGCCAGTCACCTGCGTGTCGGCACCTTCCAGTACGCCGCCAACACCGGCGACGCCGAGATGCTGGATCGCCTCGCCCGCTATGCCATCGAGCGTCACCACCCGGCGGCGTTCGAAGCGCCGAACCCCTACTTCTCGTTCTACGAGTCGGTGGTGCAAGCCCAGGCCGAACTGCTGGCCAAGTGGATGCTGGTGGGCTTCATCCACGGGGTAATGAACACCGACAACATGACCATCTCGGGTGAGACCATCGACTACGGGCCCTGCGCGTTCATGGATCGTTTCAGCCCAGCCACCGTGTTCAGTTCCATCGATCACGGCGGGCGCTACGCCTACGGCAATCAGCCCGTGATCGCGCAGTGGAACCTCGCACGCCTGGCCGAAACGCTGCTGCCATTCTTCGCACCCGAGCAGGACGATGCCGTGACGATGGCCACCGATGTGCTGCGCTCGTTCACCGATCGCTACGACGCTCACTGGTTGGCGGGCATGCGCACGAAGTTGGGTCTGCCCGAGCACGCCGACCGCGCCATCGTCGACGAACTGCTCGCCCTCATGCAGGCACAGTCGGTCGACTTCACTCAGTGTTTCCGTTCACTGTCGTCAGCACTTCGTGGCGACCCCAGCCGTGCGCGCTCCCTGTTCTCCGACCCGAGCGCCTTCGATCAGTGGTCAGCGCGCTGGAACGCAGTTCGCAACAGCGACACCCGCGCCAGTGGTGAGGTGGCCACCGAGATGGATGCGGTGAACCCCGTGTACATCCCGCGCAACCAACTGGTGGAAGCGGCGCTCGACGCTGCGACCAACGGCGATTTGGCTCCCTTCCACGCATTGGTCGAAGTGCTGCAGCATCCCTTCGAGGAACGCGCCGGGCTTGAGCGTTACGCCGAACCCGGCATTCAGGACGCTCCGTACCGGACGTTCTGCGGCACCTGACTCCCAGAGCTCCGCGGCGAGCGACGAGGGCTAGTTGGTGTGGTGCTGATGCTCGAGGCGGCGGCGCAGCACCTCGCGCACGTCGGACACCGACGCGGGCTTCGGCACGAACATGTCGGCGCCGGCATCCAACGCTGCCTGCCGATCGGCGGCCGTGGCGCTTGCCGTCATCACCGCCATCAGTGGCTGGGGAATGCCCGCTCGACGGGCGAGGCTCACCAATTCGAGACCGCTCATGCCAGGCAACTGCACGTCCACCAGCGCCACATCGAACTCGCTCGTCTGCAGCTGGACCAACGCATCTTCGGCGGACTCCACCGTCACCACCTCGTTGCCGAGCTGCCGCAACTGCATTGCTGCCAGCAAAAGGTTCACGGGGTCGTCGTCCACCACGAGAGCGCGCAACGTAAACGGACCGTCGCCAGGCTCGGCCCCGTGGTCGGTCGAGTCACCCTTCGGCTGGGGAACGGAAGCGGCCAAGGGAATCTCGACCCAGAACGTCGAACCGCCGCCTCGGCGCGGGGATGCTCCGACCGTGCCGCCCATGGCTTCCACGGTGCCCTTCACGATGGCAAGACCCAAGCCAACACCCGGCGAACGCTCGTCGATGCCCCGCTCGTACGGCTCCCACAGGCGCAGCACCTCGTGAGGCTCGATGCCGCTACCCGTGTCGGACACTTCGATCCGGGCAGTTCCGGGCGAGACACCTTTGGATGCCAAGAGTCGCACCTCGCCCACGCTCGTGTACTTGCATGCATTCGACAGGAGGTTGGTAATGGCCTGGCGCACGCGCTCGGGATCGGCGAACAGGTAACGAAGGTCGTCGGGTACATCGTCCACCACTAGACGCACGCCTGGGCGTGTGTTCTTGCGGGCGATGAACGCGCAGTCGTTGAATGCGAACTGAAGGTCGACCCGATCGGGGCGAACCCGCAGGTGACCCACCTCGATCTGCGCCACGTCGAGGAGATCGTCGACGATGCGTCGCATCGTGGTGGACTGACGGAAGATGCCCCACGCTGCATCGGCGAACTCTGTCGGCAGGCTTGCCTTGGTGAGCACTTCGCTGAGACCGAGCATGCCGTGCAGCGGATTGCGCAGCTCGTGGCTCACCTGCTCCACGAACGCAGCCCGCCGCCGCAACGCTGCTTCTGCCTCATCGCGTCGACGCAGCACCTCGAGTTCGACGTTCTTGCGGCGGTCGATGTTGCGAACCGTCAGCACGACGGCAGCCACCTCGGGGTCGTCGAGCAGGTTGATACCGGTGAACTCCAGCCACGACACCCCACCATCGGCGCGGACCAAGCGCGCCTCCATGTATTCCTCTGCCTCGAAGCCTCTCGACACGAGCGATGAGAACATCTCTAGCGCTCGCGGCCGGTCGTCCGGGTACACGAGCGCAAACGGTGGGAGGTCCTCCACGCTCTCATCAGACGGGTCGTAACCGAGGTCGAACCGATAGCGGTCCGAACTATCGATCATCGTGCCATCACTGCGGAGCAGCACCACCGAGTCGAGGATGTGCGATGTCATCAGGCGATGTCGGCGTTCTGCCACCACCAGACGCCGTTCGGCATTCACCTTGGCAGTCACATCTCGCCCAACCGAGACGAGCGACCGAATCAGACCGTTCTCGTCGCGATCCGCCGAGTCCGTCCATTCCATGGCGCGATTGTCGGGGTACACCCGCTCGCGAACGTACGAGTGATGACCGCTCTCCAGCCAATTCACACTGAACTTCGGACCGTCGTTCTCAGGCCAGTCGATGAGCGCGTTCAGGTTCAAGCCCACTACATCCGCGCCGTAACCGAAGTAGTCGCAATACGCCTGATTGCAGAAGATGATCGTGCCGTCGGGAGCCCACTCGCAGATCAACTCCCGTTGCGCGTCGAGCACTCGTCGAAAGTGATCATGGTTCATTGCGTTGCGAACCCAGTGCTTCCCCTGCGAGCCCACTCGGCTGCCGCCGATAGCCGTCGAACACAGCCGAGAGTAGCAGACGACCCATCCACTTTCATTGGACGTTATCCAACCTTGATCTGAATCCTGATCGGCCATTCATACTGTGGCTGCGGTCCACTGCCAGTGCCGACGACATGCCGTCCCACTCGCTCCACATATCGCACATTGCGTCCTTTGACCGCTCCCATGGGTCGTTCCCCGGCTCGTACTCCAGGAACTCTCCGTGCCAGCCGCGGTCGGGATGGTCCGACACTCCGGTGAGCACCTTGTCGGGCTGGCGCCGCTTGTTGCGCACCCGAAAGATGATGTTCTTCCGGCTTTCGCTGCCGCGTTCGTTGCGGGTGACCGTGTGGAGGATGTGGTACGTGGCGATGGCCACATCACCGGCACGCATCATCACCTGCGTGGGGCGCGGCCAACGCCGACCGTCGGGCGTGCACTCCGAGGTCTCGTCGATGAACTGCTCCATCACCGCGTCGGGCGCATAGATCAGGCCGCAATGGTTCGGCACATCGTGACGCAACCGCGGCCAGCCCGGACCCTCCGGGCCGATGTGCCCGTTCACGCTGCGCTGCCAACGGAAGAACGACTCCACCGCATGGTGCGAACCGGGGATAACGGCCGTCTGGCCGCAACCCTCCACGAGTTGATCGTTCAGACAGACGAACAAGAACGCGGTGAAACTGCCGAGCCCCAGCGTCATCGCGGGATCCTGGAACATCGGGGTCATGTTGTGGCCCATCACCTCGGCGCTGCGACCGAGGTCGCCCTTCGGTCCCGACGCGAAGTAGGTGCGATACACCTCGTCGGGCGTGCCCTCCAATGGCGTTTGCGGCGGTGCAATGGTGATGGCCCCATCCATGTGCACCTCGGCGCCGTAGTACGGCAACTCGCGGTCGCGGTAGCCCGTCGGCATGAAGAAGTCGCCCGGGTCGCGCCGTTGATGGATACCGGGCTGGCATGCCGCGACGGGGTCGAAGTCGCCCATCACCTCGCGCAGGATCGGCGTGACGCACGACCGGTTCACCAGATCGGTGAGCGCCCCGTCGTTCGCCAGCCCATCGCCCTTGGTAGCGCGCTCGATGCGCTCCAACGCTGCCGCCACCAACTCGGGCGGCACGGCACCACGCACCACCACGTAGCCGTCGCGATAGAGCGACTGCTTCTCGTCGAAGGTGAGGACGGTGCGTTGCGGCTTCGGCACTACTTCTTGCGCGCCGATCGAACTCCGAGGTACCCGCCGAGACCACCTACCACCGCAACGACCACCACGATGAGCGCCCAGGGTGTGTCGCTGCCACCGCCCGACGGCTCGACCACGGGTAGCACCGTGGTGCTGGTGCCCGACGTGCTCGACCCATCACCGGCGACGGTGGTGCTGGCACCGTCGGCTGGCGTGGATCCCGACGTGGTGGTGGCACCATCGATGACACCACCCGAGACATCGGTGGTGCTGGGCGACCCGCCATTCGCCGCGGTCGTCGCGGTGGCACCCGGCACCGTGGTGGTGAAACCTGGCGCCGTCGGCGGCGGCTGCGTGCTCGGAGTGGGAGGCGGGTTGTTGCTCCACGTGATCGGGAAGAATTGGTCATTGCTCAGGTCGTCGATCACCTCGGGCGACAGGCGGAGATAGCACGTCGCCGAGTTCGGCACACCGGCAGAGCCCTTGGTGCCGCAGCTCCACTCCCCGAGGTTGGGGTCGTCGCCGTTGAACACGGTGATGACACCCTTGCCGCCACCGTTCACGATGACGGGGTTCACGGTGTTGAACTGCGTGCAGTCGAGGGCGAGATCGAACTTCGGGTCCTTGTCGCTCTTCCAGCACTGCTGAATGAAGACGATGCTCGCGGTCTGACCGGTGAGCGTGACGCCGACGTCTTCGGTCGATTTCGCGGCATCGAGCACGTTCGGAACCAGTACGGCATCGGCGAACGCCGGCCCCGACCAGGCGACAGCGATGACCAGCGCTACCACCACACGACCGACCATCGAAATGCGACGCATGAAGACCTCCACCGCGGAACGCGACACTTCTTACCAGCGTAGACAATCGCCTGCGTCAACACCGGACGGCGGGCCGCAGTTCTGAGGTCCAACAGTGCAACGTTGCCGTCGCGTCACCATGCGGCCACCGCCTGTACACGGGAGCCGCAGTATCGTCCACGGTATGCATGAGTTCCGGTCCGTCGACGACCTTCTCACCCACCTTCTCGCTCTCAGCGAGATGCCATCGGTGGAGTGCGATCGGTTCACCGAACTCAACCACGGACTGCAAACTGCGGCCCTGCTGCGTGAAGAACACCCCGACGACCTGGAATTGCAGGTGGCGGGACTGTTGCACGACGTGGCCCACCCGTGGGATGGGCCGGGCCAGCCGCGCCACGCCACGATGGGCGCCGACGCTGTGCGCGGGCTGCTCGGCGTCCGAGTCGCCAACCTCATTCAGGCACACGTTCCCGCGAAGCGATATCTCGTTGCCACGCGGCCCGAGTACTTCGCGCTGTTGTCGGACGACAGCGTGATGACACTCGCCGCACAGGGCGGCCCGATGGACGCGGTGGAGGTGGCCGAGTTCGAAACCGACCCCGACCACATGGCGATGGTGGCCCTGCGTATCGCCGACGATGGCGCGAAGGTGGTCGGCGCGAAAGTGACCGGCCTGGAGTTCTGGGTGCCGATCATCCAATCGGTCGCTGCCATCCACGCATGACCGCCTCCTTCGCACCGGGCGACCCCGCAGGGGCCACGCACTTCGCCGAGCACGGCTGGGCGTTGGTGAACACGCTCACTCACGACGAGGCCGAGCAGTTGCGCCGGTGGGTGGACGACATCGCCGCGTGGCCCGATGCCGACGGCGACTGGCTGCACTACCGCGAGCTCACCGACTTCGGGCCCAAGCTGTGTCGCACCGAGAACTTCGTGCCCTTTCACGACGGGCTTCGGGCACTGCTCACCGCAGGTTCGATGGTGGCGACTGCCGGCGAACTGCTGGGCGAGCCGGCCGCGCTCTACAAGGAGAAGATCAACTACAAGCTCGTCGGGGGCGCCGGTTACTCGCCGCACCAAGACGCGCCTGCATACCCGTTCATCGAGGCCCATGTGAGTTGCATGGTCGCCATCGACGACGCCGACATCACCAATGGGTGTCTGGAAGTGGTGAGCGGGATGCACCACGAGTTGCTGCCCATGGACGACGTGGGCTGCATCCACCCCGACTCGGTGGCAGCGATGGAGTGGACCCCCATGCCCATTCGCGCCGGGCAGACGCTGTGGTTCCACAGCCGCACGCCACACCGCAGCGGGCCGAACCTGTCGAAGGCAGACCGGCGTGCGCTGTACCCCACCTACAACGCCCTGCGCGAGGGCAACCTGCGCGACGCCTACTACCACGAGAAGTTGGCGCGCATGGCCGCCGCCACCGTGGGTTCGAACGTGCAGGTGTCGCTGATCGGCGACTTCCAGGGCCGCCCCGTCGCCGACTGACCCGGGGTTTCCAGGCGTGCTCGTTCCCGGTTTCCGGGAGCGACGCCGCCGGGAAGCCAGTTTGGGAAGGATGCCGCCGAGAAGCCGAGGGGGTGGGGCGCAGCGGGCAGACTGGCGGGATGCAGCGCGCACTCATCGACCCCGCCACCGGCCGCCAGTTCGCCACGGTCGCCGACACCAGCACCGCCGACCTCGACCGGCAGGTGCTTGCTGCGGTAGCAGCCGGCAGGGAATGGGGCAGCGCCGCTCCGTCGGCACGCAGCCTGGTGCTGCTGAAGTTGGCCGACTTGGTGGAGCAGCACGCCGATGAGATCTCGCGCCTCGACGTGGAGGAGACCGGCAAACCGTGGACCGTGATGCGCGACGGCGAGCTGCCCTTCGCCGCCGACAACCTGCGCTTCTTCGCCGCGTCGGCGCGTTCACTGCACGGCACCGCAGCCGGCGAGTTCAGCACCGGCTACACCTCGATGTTGCTGCGCCGACCGGCGGGCACCGTGGCCGCCATCACGCCCTGGAACTTCCCCTTCATCATGGCCGTGTGGAAGGTGGGCGCCGCACTGGCGGCCGGCTGCACCGTGGTACTGAAGCCAGCACCCACCACACCGCGCTCATCAATCCGACTCGCCGAACTTGCCCAGCAGGCCGGACTGCCGGCGGGCGCCCTCAGCGTGGTGACGGGCGACGCCGAGGTGGGTGAAGCGCTGGTCACGCACCCGGCCATCGACATGATCACGGTCACCGGCAGCAGCGGCACCGGCCGCCGCATCATGCAGCTCGCTGCGAACGGCCCCAAGCGCGTGCACCTCGAACTCGGCGGCAAGGCACCGTTCATCGTCTTCGGCGACGCCGACATCGAGGCCGTGGCGGGTGCCGCCGCACTGGCCGGCACCTACAACTCGGGCCAAGACTGCACCGCAGCCACACGCATCTATGTGGAACGGTCGCGACACGACGAACTGGTGGATGCCATCGCCGCAACGATGAACACCATTCGCCTCGGCGACCCGTTCGATGCCAGCACCGACATCGGCCCGTTGATAACCGCAGCCCATCGCGACCGCGTGCAGGGTTTCGTGGATCGCGCCCGCACCGCGGGCGCGCGAGTGGTGTGCGGCGGGACGGCACTGGACCGCGACGGCTTCTTCTTCCAACCGGCGCTCATCACCGGCGCCGACCAGCGAAGCGAATTGGTGCAGGACGAGATCTTCGGGCCGGTGCTGGCAGTGGTGCCCTTCGACGACGAAGGCGACGCCATCGCCAAGGCCAACGACACCGCCTACGGGTTGGCGTCGTCGGTATGGACCAATGCCGTCGACCGCGGGCTACGCGTGGCCCACCAACTGCGGGCCGGCGTCACGTGGGTGAACGACCACCTGCCCATCGCCAGCGAGATGCCGCACGGAGGCCGAGGTGCCAGTGGGTTCGGCAAAGACATGGGCCACGACGCCGTGCTCGACTTCACGCTGGGCCACCACGTAATGGTGAAACACCAGCAGCCCGCAGAACGCACCGGCTTCCGCCCGGCCTGACACCGCGCGAAACCAGGCGCAAACACTGTGTGAACACGTCACGGTAGGTCTGGCTGCAATCGCCGATCGTCGCTACGGTCGGTTGTTGATCGTGGTCGCGCGAACGGGAGGTTGCGATGCGCCGTCTGCTCGCTGCCAGCGTCCTCATTGTCAGCGCCGCTGCACCGATTGCCGCTGCGGCCGACGCTGCCCTCCCCACCACCGCCACCTACATCGTCGCACTGCACCCCGACCCTGCCGCCGCCGTCACTGAGGCCAACGACCTCACCCACGCTCACGGCGGACACGTCGACGATGTCGTCGAGTACGCACTCGACGGGTTCATCGTCACCGCCACTGCGACGCAAGCAGCGGCGCTCGCACGCGATCCACGAGTGGCCTACGTCGAACGCGATCGCCCCGTCACCGCCGACGCCCAGACCACGCCAACCGGCATCACCCGCATCGGAGCGGCGGCCAACACTGCACTGCGTATCAATGGCGTCGACAGCGCCCGAGCCGATGTCGACGTGGCGATCGTCGACACTGGCATCGACTTCCAGCATCCCGATTTGAACGTCGCCGGCGGCGTGAACTGCATGGCCACCACGGGCTGCACCGCTGGCGGCGACGACGACAACTTCCACGGCACTCACGTCGCCGGCATCGTCGGGGCCATCGACAATGGCATCGGCGTCGTTGGTGTGGCCCCTGGCGCACGCCTGTGGGCGGTGAAGGTGCTCGACTCCTTGGGCAACGGAACCGTGGCCGACGTGATTCGCGGTATCGACTGGGTGACGGCGCACGCCGCAACCATCGAGGTTGCCAACCTCAGCCTCGGCGTCAGTGGTTTCAGCCAGGCGATGTACGACTCCATCCAAGCTGCCGTGACCCACGGTGTTGCATTCGCCGTCGCTGCCGGCAACAGCCACATCAACGTGGTCGGGGTGAGCCCCGCATCGTTCAACAATGTGCTCACGGTGAGTGCCCTCGCCGACTTCGATGGGCGCAGTGGCGGGCTGGCTGCCAACAACTGCGTCGACGATGCGGGCGACGTCGATGACACGTTCGCCAACTTCTCGAACTTCGGACCCGTCGACATGGTGGCACCGGGCGTATGCATCAACTCCACCGTGCCGCTGGAGCAGGGGTCGTACGGCAGACTGACCGGCACCAGCATGGCGGCACCTCATGTCGCCGGAGCATTGGCCTTGCTGGCGCGAGCCTCGAACCCGAACACTGCCGCCGACGTGATCGACCTCTACCGCAGCGTCATCGCCGCCGGAGCGTTCGACTGGACCGACGACTCCGGAGACGGCGTCACCGAACCGCGGCTCGACGTCAGCAACTCGGCCCTGTTCTCCATCGGTGTGCCACCGTCCTGTGCGGCCATCGGTACCACCGGTCTGCTCGGCGCGTGGAAGGGCGACTCCACCGTCGCCGCATTGGCTGGCCCCGCGCTGCAGGGGTCGTCCTCGTTCGGCGTGGGAGAAGTCGGGCAAGGCTTCCTGCTCGACAGCGCCAGCTCGTTAGCCGTTCCCAACCTTCCCAGCGTCTCGAGCGGCGTAACGGTGGAGGCTTGGCTACGACCGACCGACGCCCTGCGGGCCCAGGCCGTCATCTCGCGCTGGAACGACGTCGACGAACACGGCCGCAGCTTCCGCCTTGCCGTGCTCAACGGCGGACTCATCGAATGGTCCACCGACGACACGACTGCACGTCGACCCGAGACCCTCCGCTCGGCGGCTTCAACGTTGTTCGATGGCGGGCTCCATCATGTGGCTGCCACCTGGGACGCGACGACGATGACGCTGTACGTCGATGGCATCGCCATCGCATCGAAGCCCTCGCAAGGCGGCGTCTTGGAACCGGCAGTGGCCTCCCAGCTACGGCTCGGCACAGAGGACGGTCCGGGCGACCCGCTGCACCTGTCGGGAGTGCTCGACGAGCCGAGCGTGTGGTCGAGAGCGTTGACGGCTGCTGAGGTGGTTGCTGTCTTCGACGCCGCCAGCGCCGGCCGGTGCTGAGCAGCGTCGACAGCACCGTTGCCGCCAACCCGACGGCGAGCGGCGTCAGGTGGGGGCGGGTAGCTCCCGCATGTGGCGCAGATGCTCCTCGGTGCGGAAGGTCTCCTGCTCGCGCTGAATCTGCACCAACGAGAACTGCTCCACATCCACCTCATGCACCGTGGCCATGGAGAGTTCACCGACATGCCGGTATGCGCCATCAAAGCGACGACGCACGGCCGCCAGCGAACCGTTCGCGTCGCCCGATTGGGCCGTGCCGCGATAGCCGTAACCTTCCACCAGGTTCGCCGTGATCATGGACTGCAGCCCCAACCGCCACAGCAACTTGTCGGTGGCCTCGGCCAACACCTCCGGGCTCACACCGAGGAGGAAGCTCTCCTGCTGCCGGGCCCACGGCTTCACGACGGAGTTGGTGAGCACGTAGCGATGATCATCGGTGTGGTTCACCGCACCGCCGTGCAACAGGCGGCCATCGAACATCAGCACCGTGCCGGCCGGGGCTTCGAGGTTGATCGGTCGCGGCAGCGCCCCGTACAGGCCCTTGCCCGGCTCGCCGTTCGCTCGATGTGAGCCGGGCACCAGCAGCGTGCCGCCGTTGCGCTCGTCGACGTCTTGCAGGATGTACATCGAGTTCACCAGGATCGGTGCTTCGTGGGTGTGGATGGGCGCCACCCATGTCTGGTCCTGATGCATCGGCTGCGGATAGCAGCCGGGGTACGAGATGTTCGCCAACAGGCTGAAGTGGTTCCAGCCCGTGCCCAGCGTTTCGTCGAGGATGCGTTCGATCATCGGGCCTGCCTGCACCGAATCCGGGTCGTGCTGCAACAGCCCCACGAAGTCGGCGCCCTTGTTCACCAACGACCACACGTGCTGCTGCGATGAGACCAAGTAACCGATGCCGAGGGCTCGCTCTGCGGCAGCCTGATCGGCCACGCGCTCGCGGATGCGACTGCACTGCTCCGCCGAGAGACCGTCCTCGATGAGGCAGAAGCCCCACTCGTGAAGATCGCGGCCCAACTGCTGCAGGTCCTTCGTGGGCGTGGGCAAATCGATGTCGCGCCAGTACTCGTGCTTCCTGGCCACGGTGGTGTCGTAGTACCAACCCTTGCCCCAGTCGAGCGCGTCGCCGTCCTTCGGTGGTAGCAGCCACGGGTTGTTGATGAAGATCGAGAGATACGGCTCGCCGCTCTGCAGGAACGACTGATACGGACGGAATGCATCCGTCTGCACAGCACTCAAGGCCTCTGGTGTGAACTCGTTCGGAATCATGCAAACCCCCGGTCGCTCAACTTAGCCAACACCGGGATCCCACCCCTACGCTCAAGACCGAGAAAGTGGAGACTGCAATGGCACACAAATGCGGTCCCTTGGCTGCACTGGCTAGCGAGTGGGATGGGCAGGATGGTCAAAGGCCCTGTGCACTCGAGGCGCCGCGTTGTTGGCTGACCTTCGTCCGATGACCACGCGGGCCCGCTTCGACGATTTTCGAACTGGCCAAGCGGTGGTGCTCGACGCGCCCTACGACGAACAGTCGGCATGGTCGCTCGACGATGTGCGACCACTGCTGCGCGCCGCCGAACAGCACGCCATGCACGGCGCCTGGGTGGCGGTGATGGTCACCTACGAAGCTGGGCCGGCATTCGACCCGGCTCAGCAGGTGCACCCGCCGGTGGCAGGGCTACCGCTGGCATGGTTCTGTGCATTTCACGCCGCGAACCACACCGGTCTGGTGGAGCGTTCCGATCAGCCGGTCACCGTGCACGATCTTCAACGTCGCGGCGGGTGGCGCTGGTATGGCGAATCGGTCGACGAGATCCGCGAGATCATCGCCTCCGGGTCCGCCTACCAGATCAACCTCACCGACCGGCTCGACGGTGTGCTCGAAGGCAACCCCGCCGATCTCTACGCACGCATGGCTGCGGCGCAACGGGGTCGTTACAACGCACTCATCCAGACCGACAACCACGTACTGGTCAGCGCCTCGCCCGAGCTATTCTTCGAAGTGCGCGGCAACACGGTGACGAGTCGCCCAATGAAGGGCACCATCAAACGATCGGCGCGTCCCGACGACGACGAAACGGCCGCCCGGCAGTTGGCCGACAGCCTGAAGGACCGTGCCGAGAACGTGATGATCACCGACCTCTTGCGCAACGACATCGGTCGGGTCGCGCGCATCGGTTCGGTGAAGGTGCCCTCGCTGCTGCGACGGGAGCGCTACGAGACGGTGTGGCAGCTCACATCCACCGTCACCGGCGAGATCGACGACTCGCTCGGCCTCGTGGACCTGTTCGATGCGCTCTTCCCCTGCGGCAGCATCACCGGTGCGCCGAAGGTGAGCGCCATGCACCACATCACCGAATTGGAACCGTGGCCTCGCGGGGTCTACTGCGGCGCCATCGGTGTGATCCGGCCGCTGCAGTTCGGCGAAGTGCGACCCTGGAGCACCTTCAACGTGGCCATCCGCACCGCAGTGGTCGACACGGCGACAGGCGCGCTCACCTACGGCGCTGGCGGCGGCATCACGGCCGACAGCCAGCCCGACGATGAGAACCGCGAAATGGAGGCCAAGTCGGTGGTGCTCACCACCGACCGACCCGAGTTCCGGTTGCTGGAGACCATGCGCACCGCCGCTGGTGCGGTGCAACACCTCGACGAGCACCTCGAGCGCGTGG
Source organism: uncultured Acidimicrobiaceae bacterium (assembly GCA_903919455.1). GTDB lineage: Bacteria > Actinomycetota > Acidimicrobiia > Acidimicrobiales > Ilumatobacteraceae > UBA668. The sequence continues at coordinate 21,714 of CAIXIJ010000023.1, forward strand.
CCGCATCCGCTCACCACTTCGACTTCGACCTCGACGTTGCCCATGCCCGCCAGCTGTTGGGCCGCCTCGCAGCCGACGTGGACGAACCGCACCGCTTGCGGTTGCTGGTGGCCAGGGACGGCACGCTGGAAACCACCCTCGATCCCATCGGCGATGCCCCCACCACGCTGGCGGTCCGGCTCGCTGCCGCCCCAGTGGACACCCATTCCGTGTTCATGGTCCACAAGACCACCCTGCGCGCCACGTACGACTCGTTGAACGCGGCGAACCCCGACGTGGACGACGTGCTGCTCCACAACCAGGAAGGCGAGGTGGTGGAGAGCTGCCGGGCAAACGTGCTGTACCGGTTGGGTGACCGGTGGTTCACACCGCCGCTGAGCAGTGGCGGTCTGGCAGGCGTTGCCCGGAGGGCCCTCCTGGAAGCCGGCGAGATACGCGAACGCACCCTGTTCGTCAAGGAGATGGGCGCGATTGACCAACTGCAATTGGTGAGTGCGTTGCGCGGTCGAAGAGACGCAACGGCCGTCGCCCCGGCATGATGGGCACCATGCACACGCAGGTGATGGGCATCGTGAACGTCACACCCGACTCGTTCAGCGACGGTGGCCGCTTCGAACACGTCGATGCCGCCATCGCGCACGGTCTTCAACTCGCCGCAGAAGGCGCCTCCATCGTCGACATCGGCGGCGAGAGCACCCGACCCGGAGCAACACCGGTGGAACCCGACGACGAATGCCAACGCGTGCTTCCCGTCATCCGGGCGCTCGCCGCAGAAGGCATCACCGTCAGTATCGACACGCGACATGCCCTCACAGCAGAACGGGCCATGGCCGCCGGCGCGCGGATCATCAACGACGTCACCGGGTTCGTGGAGCCCGACCTCGTGAAGGTGGCTGCGGCCACCGGCGCACGGGTGGTCATCAACCACATGCCCACCGACGACCCGCGCACCATGCAGGCACACGCGCAGTACGGCGACGTAGTGGCCGAGGTGCGCGATTTCCTGGCACGCCGAATCGATGAATGCCATCAGGCAGGCATCACCGACATCGTCATCGACCCGGGCATCGGCTTCGGCAAGAACAGCGACCACAACCTTGCCCTCATTGCCGCTCTCGACCATCTGGCCGACCTGCGCCGGCCGGTACTGGTGGGCGTGTCGCGCAAGCGGTTCATCGGCGAACTGTCGGGTGATGCTCCTGCCGATCGGCGAATCGGCGGCACCATTGCGGCCGGGCTTGCGGCCGTCGCACACGGCGCCAGCATCCTGCGCGTACACGACGTGTTCGAACACGTTCAGGCACTACGGCTGTGGCACGCCATCACCGCTGCCGAACAAGACTGAGCAGATGGAGATCACCCGATTCGTCGGCGTGTACAACGCCAAGGGCACGTTGCGAGGCGAGCTGTCGTATTGGGTGAATGCCCGCTTCGGCCGGGCCCATTGCGCGCTGTGCGATATCACCCACGGGCTGACGCGCATGAAGGCCGACTGGAAGACCTGCCGCGAATCGCTGCCCGTGCACTTCGCCACGTTTCACCTCGATGACCAACCCGACGCCGTGCGCCTCGCCACCGGCAACACCGCACCCGTCGTCGTGGCCGAGACCACCACCGGCATCGTGTGTCTGCTGGGCCCCGACGAACTGGAGGCCTGCCGGGGCTCCACCGAGGCACTGGTGAGCGCCGTGCACGCCGCCGTCGACGCGCACGGCCTGCGCTGGCCCGCCAGTTGACCCGCCGGTTGACCCGACCGGCTGACCTGACCGCAGCAACGCGACCTACTTCGGTGGAAGGCTGAAGCCCGCCACCTGCTTGTACTGAGCTGCAATGGCCTCGCGTTCACCCTCGGCGAACACATCGTGGATATCGGCGAAACCTTCCGGTGCGCGCTCGTGAGCAAGGTCGAGCATGCGCTCAGGGCCGTGCTGCCGATTCGATAACACGATTGCGGCCGTCTTCGGCCGACGCTCGTCGTCGTACGCACGTAATGCGGCATCGATGTCGGCGGTACCCGACAACAGATCGGCCAGTGTGAACGCGTCGATGATCGCCTGCGATGCACCATTGGAACCAATGGGGTACATCGGGTGCGCCGCGTCGCCCAACAGCGTGACGCGACCATGAGTCCATCGATCCAATGGGTCGCGGTCCACCATCGGAAACTCGAACACCGTGTCGGCGCCCCGCACCAGGGCGGGAATGTCGAGCCAGTCCCAGACCCAGTCCTCGAAGCGCGGCAGGAAGTCGGTGAGCACGCCCACCTTGTTCCAGTCCTCACGCTTTGAAAGGCCGAAGTGGCTTCGGTCGAGTTCCGCGATCCAGTTCACGGTGCACAACCCATCGTCGCCCACCTCGGAGATCGGGTAGGCCACGAACTTGTGCGGGAGGTGACCGGCCATGAACATCGAGCGGCCCGTGAGAAACGGGGCCGAGCGTGTGGTGGCGCGCCACAGAATGTTGCCGCTCCAGTGCGGCATGCCTTCGTTCGGGTGGAAGGCGGCACGAATGGTGGAGTGGATGCCGTCGGCAGCAACCAACACGTCGGCCACATCCTCGAACCCGGTCGATTGATCGCGCGGCACCACGTTCACCGCCACTCGGCCGTCGACGCGTTCCTGGAAGCCGGCCACCGAATGGCCCGACACCACACGCTCGTCACCAAGGCGCGCACGAGCCTCTGCCAGTAGCGCCATGTGCAACTGACCGCGATGCACCGACAGTTGCGGCACCGGATAGCCGGCCGCCACGCCGCGGGGTTCGCGCCAGATGAGCTGACCATGCTGGTTGAAGAAGCACAGCTCTGCCGTGGGCACTCCGAGCGGAAGCAGCGTGTCGAGCAGGCCCAGCCGATCCAGATGGGCCATCGCGTGCGGCAACACATTGATACCCACACCGAGTGGCTGAAGGTGCTGCACCCCTTCGTAGACCTGCACGTCGATGCCCTTGGCGTGTAGCGCCATGGCGGCCGTCAGACCCCCGATGCCGCCTCCGGCGATCACCACTCTCATACCGCTCGACGCTAGCCAGTGCCGAGCGTCGCGAATCGGTCGTGATCATCACCAACTGCATCTCTCTGCGAGCCAGGCAACGAGACGTCACACGGCGTAGCGTCCACGAGGTGCCTTCCTTCGACCACGTGCCCTTCCACACCGCTCACCCAGTCACCGTGCTGCCATGGGCTGCCGATGGCGTCGACGGCTCGCTGAACCTGCACGTGGTGGACGCGCCCGCAGTGGGCACCGAGCGTGGCACCTTCCTGCTACTCCACGGCGAACCCTCATGGAGTGTGCTCTACGAGCAGTGGATCCCGCGCCTCACGGCCGCTGGTTACCGCTGCGTCGCGCCCGACCAGCCCGGCTTCGGTCGCAGCGACAAACCCACCGACGACGAGTGGTACACGTACGAGCGCCACGTCGCTTCGGTGCGGTATGTGATCGACACCCTCGACCTGCGCAACGTTCACCTTGTGGTGCAGGACTGGGCTGGCCCCATCGGCCTTCGCCAAGCCGTCGACCAACCGCATCGCTTCGATCGCCTCTTCATCTTCAACACCTGGTTGCACCGCGCCGACTTCCCGTACAGCGACGGCGTGAAGATGTGGCGGCAGATGGCCGTCGACCCAGCGGCGTTGGGGGGCGACATGCCGACAGGACGCATTGTGGCGGGCACCATGCGCCGAGAGCATGACTACGAGATGGTGCGCTCCACCTTCGACGCACCGTTCGATGGACCCGACACCAAGGCCGGCGCGCGAGCGTTCCCGACGATGCTGCCGTGGGTGCAGCCTGAGCGCGGAGGCGCCGAACAGCAGCAGCGGTGCCACGAGGCGCTACTCGAATGGAACCACTGCCCGGTGCATGTGATCTTCGGCGATGCCGACCCGGTGTTCCCCTTCGAACAGGCAGAGGCATGGGCCGCGGTCATCCCTGGCGCGACCCTCGATCGCATTCCCGGTGCCGGTCACTTCGTGCAGTACGACGCCCCCGACGACTGCCTCGACATCATCACAGCCCGGCTCGGCGTTTGATCTCGAGGATCACCTCGGTCTTCGCATCGGCGTAGTCCTGCACCGTGGCCCAGTCGAGTTCGGCCAACGATGTGCACCTTCATCGGCGTCGGGAGGGGTCGGCGTCGCGGCGTTCAGCGAACGAGCGAACCGCCGGTTGCTTCCATCCGATGCCCTGCGCCAGCCCCGACGGCGGCCAGAACTGTTGGCGGCTGTAGGCCCACCACTCGAATGGGTTCATGTAGTAGGCGCACGACTCCACCACCTTGCCCATCGGTTCCTTGCGCCCGCGGCGCACCCACACCCCGATGCCCACCAGTGCCGCCAGCCCGGCCCACAGCCCGTACAGCGGCAGGTAGAGCGGACCGAACAGCCGCGCCTGCCACACGTGCACCGATTCGTGGTCGTGCACCAGCCGCGCCCGCGACGCGTTCTCCACCGGGCCTGCACCGCTGATGACGTTGCCCACCGTGAGGGCATAGCCCGGCTTCAGCACCATGCCGCCTCGATACACGTGATGCCCGTGCCGTTCGCTGAACTCGGGCAGGAACTCGGCGCGCCGCACCATCGCCACGACATGCGCCAGCAGGCCGACGAAGACGGACAGCGTGGCCCAGGTGGAATCCACCACGAACGCCACCACCCCTGCGGCACGACGCCACGGGTAGATGCGACGCCAGCCCGAAACAAGCCCATTCAGGCCGGCCACCACGGCCAACACGATTCCCAGCAACGGATGGATCCATGCTCCGGCCAACCAGCCCAGCCCTGCACCCATCACCCCGACGACGGTCGCTTCCCCCACACCCGCACCCTATGCGGCACCGTGGCTGAAAAGCCCAACTGGCCAGGCCGCACCCACCGTGGTGGGGAACGGCCTGACCAGTTCGGTTGTGCGTGCTGTATCGAGGCCCGGGAGGTGGGCCCCGAGACTCAGAAGTTGTTGAGGATCACACCGTCGATGGCCACCGACTTGCCAGCCGTCACGGAGACCAGCTTCACGACGCCGGTCTTCGTGGCGGCGCTGCGGGGCAGAGTGACGACGGCGCGAGCCACGGTGGTGGAACTCACCAGCGAGATGCGACCGATCTTGGTGGCACCCACGAACACATCAACCGAGCCGCAGGTGGCGCAGGTGGTTGCGATCACTCCCACCTGCTTCACGGTCTTGGATCCCGCCGAGCTGAGGCTGGCGCCCGCAGCAGTGGTGGTGGAACCGGTGTTGGCAAGCCAACCGGTCTTGGCGGCCTTGGTCCACACGCCGGCACTGGTGAACGAGCGATCGTCGACGGCGAGCGTGGTGCACTTCGGGGTGCTCCAACCGCTCTGGTTACCAGCGCGGTCGGTGGTGTTCACCGAGAAGCAGTAGCGGTAGCCCAGCGCCGCACCGGCGAAGGTGTAGGTGCTTCCCGTCACGGCGGCCGAGGCCACCACAGGAGCCGAGAGGGCACCGCCGGTGGAGAGCGCCCGCTGCCAACGAACGGCGGTGCTGGCCACGCCCGAGCCGCCTGCGTCAGCGGCAGTCCAAGAGACCACCACCGACTGGCTGAGGCTGTAAGCGGCCGACGGCTGCGACTGGGTGACCGTGGGGTTGGTGGTGTCGGCGGCGTTGGCGCACGAGCCACCGTTGTGCGCAGCGGCGAGCACACCGTCGGCGCAACGGGCACCGGTCCAGGTGACGCCAGTGATCTCCGCACCGGTCAAGTCGGCACCGGTGAGCACAGCGTTGGTGAAGTTCACGTTGGTGAGCAGCGCATCCGAAAGGTCCTTGCCAGCCAGGTTGACGCCGGTGAGGTCGGCGCTACGCAGGTCGGCGCCCGGACCCACCAGACGACCGTTCACGATCGCGGCACCCGTCGGCAATGTGGTTGCCGAGCCAGTGAGACCCGACGTACGAAGGCCGCTGGTGTCGACGGTGGAGAGGTCGGCGCCAGCCACGCTGGCTGCGCTGACGATGGCGCCGGGAGCGAAGATCGAGCCACCGGCAACCACGCCATCAGCAGGCGGGGTGAAGGGCGTGCCGAAAAGTGCGCCCGAGGTGACACCACGGAACGACGCACCGAGAAGGTTGCTGCCGTCGATGTTGGCGCCCGTGAGCGTCGAGCCGGTGAAGCTAGTGCCGCTGAACGAGCCACCCGACAGGTTGGCGCCGGCGAGGTTCGCCTTCACGAAACGCGCACCGTCGGCCACAACGCCGGAGAGGTTCTTGCCGTGGAAGTCGACACTGGTGAAGGTGAGGCCCGACACGTCGGCACCCGGCCCCATCAACGTGGTGCCCTGAGCGAACCAGCTGGTGGGCAGCGAGGTGGGAGTGCCAACCATGTCGACCGCACGGAGGACCGACACGTCGGCTGCCCCAGCGAACGTTGCCGAGGCGACGTTGGCGCCCGAGATGTCGGCGCCGGCGAGGTTCGCACCCGTCAGGATGGTCTCGGCCAAATTTGCGCCCGTCAGGTCGGCAAACGACAGATCGGCGTTGGTGAGATTGCAGCCAATCCAGTTGATGCCGGGGGCCGGAGCGATGTTCAACACACCAGCAAGACCGACAACCGGGCAGGTCACCCAGTTGATAGCCGTGAACTCATCGGTGAGTTCGTTGTCCACAAGGCCGGGAGCCACGCGGATGTAGCAGGTATCGGAGTGCGGGAGGCTGGTGCCGAGCGGGCCGCAGCTGAACTCACCAAGGTTCGGCTCGTCGCCGTTGAACACAATGAAGCTGGCCGAGCCGGCGCCGGAGGAGACCGTGGGGTTCAGTTGGTAGAAGCCCGAGCAGTCGGTGGCGAGATTGAACAACGGGTCGGTGTCGTTCTTCAGACACTGCTGGATGTAGGCCACATCGGAACCACCATCAGGGATGGTGAGACCGCTGAGCGTCACCGTGATGTTCTGCGTCGCCAGCGTTCCATCGAGTCGAGCCGTCGACAAGGCCGTAGTGGCGAACACGGAGGTTGGGGTGACACCTCCCACCACGGAGACAGCGGCAACGACAGTGGCGGCCGAAATGAGCACACGGGAAATCAGTCCACGAGACATGTCCACAAGGTTTCATGGCATGTTGAACCAATACCCACGAGTTGGTGAACGGATGGTGAAGAGTGGGCACCTTCTGAATGCACAGAGCGGCTAGACGCTCACTTCTTGCGATTTCCGACCACCGGAGCCCACGGGCCAGGCCCCCCGTCGAGCTAGCGCGCAATCAACGATGCCAAGGCCACGACGGCCACGACCAGACCGATGGCCGCCATCATCATGCTGCGACTGCGCGGTGCTTGCGCGAGGTCGTTGTCGCCTCGTCGCCCCTCCGGTGGCTTCACCAATGCCATCACATTGCCGGCGAACATTGCGCCGCCCAAGGCCAGCAGCAGCCACACGATGAGGTCCTTGCCGAGGAACATGCCCACAGTGTGCCGGGATCGCCTGCCGCTGCGGCACCGAGCGTGTCGGCGGCATCCCACTCGGCACCCCCCATCGCCAAGCCATCAATCCGCAGGATGTACTGTGGGAACCGGCGCCAGCCACGGCGCTGCACTGTTCAAGGGGGAACAATGAAGCGTCCGCTTCTGGTCACCATCATCGGCATCATCGGCATCATCGGCGGCATCGGCCAGACGATCTTCGGGTTCGTGCTGTTCGGCCTCCGCAACAGGGAGTCGTTCCTGGCCGACGCCGGCATCGAGTCCGGTCACGCCGGGATCATCGCCATCGTCTGCATCATCGTGGGCATCCTGACGGTGATTTTCGCCGTTGGCCTGCTGGCAGGCAATCGCGTTGCTCGAGGCCTGCTGGGTATCAGCGAAGTTGCCCAACTCGCATTGGGCGTCTACGCCGTGGCCACTCTCGACTCCGCTCGTCGGCCGAGCGCCATCGGCAGCATCATCGGCGCGCTGATCGTGCTGTACTTCCTCTTCGGCACCGAGAAGGCCAAGGCCTTCTTCGCCAAGAGCTAAACCCGAGCTGGTGGCGGGTGTGTCAAAGTCGGACACACCCGCTGCCCGCAACGAACATTGCGGGTTACACCCCGCGGGCGGCGTTGCCGAACTTGGTGTACTGACCGCGGAACACCAGGCGCGCCACGCCCGTGGGGCCCGAACGGTGTTTCGCCACGATGAGTTCCGCCGACGCCTTGTCGGGCGAGTCGCGGTTGTAGACCTCGTCGCGGTAGAGGAACATCACCACGTCGGCGTCCTGCTCGAGCGAGCCAGACTCACGTAGGTCGGCCAGCATCGGGCGCTTGTCGGCGCGGCTCTCCAGTGTTCGACTGAGCTGGCTGAGCGCAATAATCGGTGTCTGGAGCTCGCGGGCGAGGATCTTCAGACCTCGACTGATCTCGCTCACCTCCAACTGACGGTTCTCGGCATTGGCGCCACCGCTCATCAGTTGGAGGTAGTCGATCATGATCAGGCCGATGCCACCGCTGCGGGCCTTCAGGCGCCGCGCCTTGGCGCGAATCTCCATCACCGTCACCCGCGGGTTGTCGTCGAGGTACAGCGGGATGCCTTCGATGCGGTTGATCGCCCGACCGATCTTCGACCAATCGGGCTCCTGCAGGCGGCCGGTGCGCAGCTTCTGGCTCTCCACCTCGGCCTCGCTGGACAGGATTCTCTGGGTGAGTTCGGCGTGGCCCATTTCCAAGGAGAACACCAGCACGGGCTTGTGGGTGGTCTTGGCCACGTTGAGGGCGATACCGAGACCGAGTGCCGTCTTGCCCATGGCAGGACGAGCACCAATGATGTTCAGAGTGCTCGGCTGCAGACCCGACAACAGTTCGTCGAGATCGTTGTATCCCGTGGGCACACCGGTGATGGAGTCGCCACGCTCGAAGGTGGCCTGGAGTTCGTCCATCGCCTCGGGCAGCAGCTCCGACAGAGGGCGGGTGGAATCCACCACCCGGTCTTCAGCCACCTCGAACACCTTGGTCTCAGCTTCATCGAGCGCCTTGGTGACGTCGTCGGGCTCCATGTAGGCGAGTTCGGTGATCTCGCCCGCCACGCTGATGAGCTTGCGCAGCATCGCCGTGTCTTGCACGATCTTCGCGTAGCGGTGTGCGTTGGAGATGGCCGGCGTGGCGTTCTGCAGTTCATTCAGCGCCTGGGCACCACCGATGTCGTCGAGCAGGCCGTTGCGGCGCAGTTCGTCGCTCACGGTCACGATGTCGACCGCATGGCCGTTGGCCATCAGACCGCGAATGGCTTCGTAGATGTGCTGGTGCGCCGGCTTGTAGAAGTGCTCCACTCGCATCTGCAGTTCGGCCACCTGGCCAACTACATCGCGCGACAGCAGCAGGGCACCGAGGAGGCTTTCCTCTGCGTGCAGGTTGTGCGGGGGCACCCGCGACTCGAGTCGGCGGGGGGAAGAACTGCGGTCGTTGCGGGCGTCGGACATGATGCACCTACCTTGCCGGTTCGGGGCTGTGGATCGCTAGAGGGCACTTCCTGGGGACGGTCCTGTGGACAACTGGATAGTTGCGGGCGCAACACAGCCCCGGATACCTGCCAAGGGCAGGTACGCCGGGGCTGTGGACAACCCTGTGGGGAAACCCCGGGCGATTACTTTGCGAGCACCTCAAGGGTGATGGGGAACTCCACGTCGTGGTGCAGCTTGGCCGACACCTGGTGGGTACCCGTGGTCTTGATGTGCTCCACGTGCAGCTTGCGACGATCGAGGTCGATATGCGCCTGCTCGTGGATGGCCGCGGCCACATCGGCAGCCGTGACCGAACCGAACAGTCGACCCTCGGCGCCAGCCTTCACCTTGATGGTGATGGTGGTGGAGACGAGCTTCGACGCAACAGCCTGGGCGCTTTCGCGGTCCGCGGCATCGCGAAGATCGCGTGCACGGCGCATGGCCGTTGCCTGCGACACCGCACCATCGGTGGCAGTGAACGCATGGCCCTTCGGCAGAAGGAAGTTGCGGGCATGGCCCTCGGACACCTCGACGATGTCGCCGCGCTTGCCGAGACCCTTGAGGTCGGAACGAAGAATGACCTTCATGACTCAGGCCTCCCCATCTTCGGTGCCATCGGTGGTCTCGACCTCGTCGGTCTCGATTTCCTCGACCTCGGTGCTCTCGACCTGACTCTGCTGGACCTGATCGCGGTCCGCACGCGGGCCGCGCTCGCCGCGCTCGCCGTCGCGACCGCCACGACCCGTACGGGTCTGGGCGACGCGCTTGGTATACGGCATGAGCGCCATCTCACGCGAGTTCTTGATCGCGTTGGCGATCTCGCGCTGCTGCTGGACGCTGTTGCCGGTGACACGGCGGTTGCGGATCTTGGACCGGTCGCTCACGAAACGGGTGAGCAGGTTGACGTCCTTGTAGTCGATGAACTCGACCTTGTCGGACACCAGGATGCTGGTCTTCTTCTTGATCTTCTTCGGGTTCGCGTCCTTGGAGGACCGAACCTTGCTGTTCTTCTTGCTGGTCATTGTGGATCTTTCTCGAATACTCGAACTGGGTGTCAGAAGGGTTCTTCGTCGCCGTACACCGGGTCGGGTGCACGGTTGAAGCTGCCGTTGCCACTGCCGTTACCGCCGCCGCCCTGACCGCCTGCGCCGCCCTCGCGGGCAACGCGCTCGACTTCAGCACGTGCCCATCGCAGGGACGGGCCGATCTCGTCGGCGATGATCTCGACCACCGAACGCTTCTCGCCTTCCTTGGTCTCGTACTGGCGCTGCTCGAGCCGACCAGTGACGATGATGCGGGTGCCCTTGGTGAGCGACGCCGCAGCGTTCTCGCCCAGGGTGCCCCACGCGGACACGTTGAAGAAGGAGGTCTGTTCCTGCCATTCGTTGTTCACCTGATAGCGGCGGTTCACGGCAACGCCAAAACTGGCGATGCCCCTTCCGCCGTTGGTGAAGCGAAGTTCAGGGTCACGGGTGAGTGTGCCCGTGATGGTGACGGTGCTGTCGGCCATGGGTGGCTCCTTTGCAGAAGTGGCGTGCTACGCCGGTGAGGTCAGGCTGCGACCGTAAGGCCGCGGCGAGCCGCCTCGGCATCCGGGAGACGCAGCAACTTGTGGCGGACGACATCGTCAGCGATGCGGAAGTTGCGCTCGAGTTCATTGAGCGAACCGCCGGGGGCCACCAGGTTGAACACCACGTAGTAGCCGAATTCCTTCTTGTTGATGGGGTAGGCGTATTGCCGCTTGCCCCACCAATCAGGCTTGCCATGCACGGTGCCGCCGGCCTTGGTGATGCCATCGGAGATGGTCTTCACCCAGCCTTGAGCCACCGGCTCGTCGAGATCACCTTCGAGGATGACCATGAGTTCGTATGCACGCATCATGCGTGTGATTCCTCCCTTCGGACCCGGGGGCTTCCCGGGGCCCCGGAATGGGGCAGGGCCAATATGACCTGGCAAGTGTAGCGGCGAATCGAAACGTCCACGTCCGGGAGTGTGTCAGAGGGGTGTGACAGGGTTTCCGACGCCGCACGGGGCAACGATTCAGCCCGTTCTCGCGTCGTGACCTGGCAGCGACCGAACGTTCGACCGTCCGGTGGTGGCTGAGTTCTCGTCGAGGAAGGCTGCGAACTCCACCATCGACATCGGCGCAGCGATGTGGAAGCCCTGGCCGAAGCCACAGCCCAACTCCAACGCCGCCGACACCTCGAGCTGATTCTCGAGACCCTCGGCCACCACATCGATGCCCAGCGATTCCGCCACACCAACGCACGCCGACACGATGGCCCGGTTCACCTTGTCGCGTTCCAGGTGCATCATGAAGGTGCGGTCGATCTTCACCGCCTGCACCGGCAAACGGCGCAGGTACAGCAGCGAGGCCTGGCCGGTGCCGAAGTCGTCGATGCCGAACTTCACGCCCAGGGCATGCAGTGCACCCAAGTTCTCCAGCACCACGGGCCCCGGGGCCACGAGGCCGCGTTCGGTGATCTCCAGCTCCAGCATCGAGGGCGAGGCACCCGTGGCGATCAGCGCGTCTTCCACCATCGGAATCAGCGCCGGGTCGCCAGCAAGAGTGGGCGGCAAGTTCACGGCCACCCGCAGACCGGGAGGCGGACCGGCGTTCATCCACTCCTCGAGCGCCCGGCGGAGAATCCACGACGTGAAGCGAGGTGCCAGGGTGGATTCCTCCACCTCTGCCACGAACCGAGCCGGTGGCATCCGACCGATGGTGGGGTGGTTCCAGCGCACGAGTGCTTCGGCACCCACCACGTTGCCGGTGGCCAGATCGATCTGCGGCTGATACTCCACGAACAGTTCGTCGTTCGACAGGGCGGCATCCACTTCGGCCAACAACTCCACGCGGGCAACCGGGCCGTCATCCACGGCTGGCTGCCACACGAACGAGGCCGCATGGCGACGGCGGGCCGTCCAGGCGGCCGACTTGGCCCGCATCACCAACGTGTCGGCGTCGCGACCATGCATCGGCGTGAACGCCAGCCCAGCCGACACCTCCACGTGCAATCCGACGCGGTCGACCATCACCGGTCGAGCCATCGAAGCAGCAACCGAGTCGGCGAACTCGGTCATCGCACCGCGGTCGGCGGCATCGATCACCAGAGCAAAGCTGGTGCCGGTGAGTTGGGCCAGGAAGGGCTCTGCACCCGCCACCGAGGCATACCGCTTGGTGGCCATCTTCAGTCGGCGCTGCACCTCGGACATCACCCGGTCGGCTGTGGCGAATCCGTAGCTGCGCTGTACAGCTTCCACCTGGTCCACCTCGAACACCATCACCGTCAACGAACGGCGATGCAGCAGCAGGTCGCCCAGTTTCTGGCCGAGATGGAGGTCGAGTCCGCGACGGTTGGGGAGACCCGACACCGGGTCGTGGCGAGCAAGACGCTCGAGCAGCGATGCCTCCGCGCGCAAGCGGCTGACGTTGCGGAACACCGCGATTCGTCGTTCGCCCGCATACGAAACCGCTACGTCGAACGTGGCGCCATCGGGCGTGGACATGGAGACACCGTGCGAGAACTCGGAACCGCTCGAGAGCGTGGCCGCTGTTTCCGAATCCAACGTCAGCTCGGACAGTGAGCGCGGCGAGTTGATGGCCTCCGTGAGGCCGAACACTCCGAGGCCAGCGGCGTTCACGTAGACCACCACGGTGTCTGCGCCCTCGCCGCCGAGCAGCAGCACAGGGTCGGTAATGGCATCGACCGACGTGCGGAACTGTTCCTCCGCCGCAGCGCTGCGCTCCAACGCCTCATGAAGGTGCGTCACGTCAGACGCGATCACCATGACAGATGCCGATCCGTCGCCATTCGGAAGCTCCCGGGTGCTGAACATATGCCGGTGGCGGCTGCCGTCGGACCGTTCGAGTTCCACGAGTTGCTGTACGGGTCGATCGCCGGTTCGGAGGATCTCGCCAAGTCGTTGTGGTGTCACTTTGGCGCCGTCGATACGGTGCCACTTGTACCCGATATCGGCCACCTGGCTGCCCACCATTGAGGCCGGATCGGCACGACCGGCCATCTTGGCCGCTGCCGCATTCACCGACTCGATGACGCCATCCGCTGAGATGACGATGATGCCGTCGGTCATCGAGTCGAACATCGTCGTCAACTGTTGGGTCCTTGCCTCCAGTGCCCGGCGCGCCAGTTCCAGCTCGGTTCTGTCGATCGCCACGGTGAGGAGATGGCTGCCGACCCGACGAGCCTGGATCTCCAGGAGCGCTACCACTCGGCCCGGCAAGGGTTGCACGAGGTTGTCGACCACCAGTTCATGCACGTCGCCGCGAGGGTCGAACCACGCAGCACGATAGAGATCCAGCACCAGATTCACTTCCGGATCACTCGGCCAAATCTCCGACGACTTCCGCCCTCGGTGCGGTTCGGGACGGGGATCCAGCAACTCGGCAACGCTGTTGGCGAACTCCACCCTCGTGTCGACGAGCTGGCCGGTCTCATCGAACAACGGTGTGTGGAGATGCATCGGTTGCGCCATCAGGTCGACCGTCATCTGCAACTGGTCGGCCAATTGGCGGAGCTCCTGCTCGCCCGTTCGATCCAGCCCGACCTGCACGATGTCGTCGCCCAAGCGGAAGGTCTCCACCTCGTGCAATCGCACGCCGCCGGCATCCAGAACGTGGCCGCGCACGACCTCATATCGATGCACGCCACCGGACCACGCCTTGGTGGCGGCATCCAGTGCCAACTCCGGCGCCACGAACGATCCGCTGGCCACCACGCCGCGCCCCGGGCTGAGTGTGGGGTTCTGTTCCAGCGCCACATGGTTGGCGTCGATAACCACTAGTTCCGCCACAACTCCATCGAGGAACACCGGTGAGCACACCAACACTGGCTGGGTGAGGTTCTGGAACAGCTCTCGACGACGCTGATGGGATCGATCCGCCTCCCTGGAGGCCGCCAGCTCGTCGGTGCGATCGAGGAGTGTGATCATCAGCAGATCACCGATGCGCTCCAAGGTGACGTTCAGGTAGAGCAGGCGACCGGACAGTGACTCAAAGTCGACGGCCTGAGCGATCGGGCCCTGCGTCACCCATGCCCGCCTCATGAGTTGGCGAGAGACCTCGAACCGAATGTCGTCGGCCAACATACTTTGGCCAACCGACGCGTTGAGCAGCCTCGCGGCCCGCGGGTTGACGTACTCCACCGTGGCGCCGGTGCCCATCTCGCCGTTGTCCTGCCAAGGACGAATGACCATCACTGCCACCGGCAAATGGTCCAGGGCATTGCGCAGCACGTCGCTCACCCCAGACGAACGCTCCACCTCGCTGTCATCAACCGCTGAATGATCCATAGCAGCAGTACCTCGAAGCACCTTCGGTTTCGTGTGCATCGTCGCTCCTCCCGCCGCGTTCGGGTGATCCAAGGTCGATCGACTTCCCTGTTGAACAGTGTCTACCGAGAACAGTGTCCAGTAATTCGGGGTCTGTTGCCAGTCAGTTTGCCGATCGTTCACGAATCGTGACCCAAGCACTACGTTGAGTGCTGATGCGGATTCGGTTGAACACCGTTGGCGACGGTGTCGGTCAGCGTTGGGCCCAGTCGCCGTGCTCGAGATGACGCACCAGCAGTGCATCCTCGCCGCACTCGTAGGCCCACGCGGCATGGCCGCTCTCGCTACGCACCACCACTCGCCGATACAAGCCACGCACGGCACCCTCCACCTCATCGAGGTGGGCGAGAGCCTCCGACTCGCGGACGAGTTCGTAGATGCGGCCGGTGATGCGGCCAGACCCACCGAAACGGGCTGCCGGATACTCCAGACCCGTGTCGTACACGTCGCCGGCGACGAACGTGTCGATGCCGTCACCCACCACATAGGGCTCGAGATAGCGCCAGCGCACCTCACCGGGCCGCAACGTGCCATACACGAACAGGTGACGCACATCGCCGTGATTAGCCATGCCATCGTTCATGACGTCGGCGCTCATGATGTCGAAGCAGGCGACGATTGCGTGCGCGCCCGACGCGACCGACCCACTGGCAACACGCGTAGCAGGTGGTGCCAGCGGCACGACACACACGCCTCCACCACGTACGCCGTCAGTTCGTCGGGCCGAGCGTTCAACGTGGCCAATTCCTTGGCGGTCGAAACCACCCGACCGTGCGAAGGCAACCGCGGACCGAACACGTAGGTGATGAGCTTCAATTCGGGCTGCTCGCAGATCGGGCACGAGATGGTCGCCGAGGAACCCACGTTGCGGGCGGCGCGGATGAGTTCGGGGTGCGCATCGCACACCTGGTCCTGTCGGAGACGGCCCCGGTGGAACTCGTTGATCAGGTGACGACGCGACAGTCGGTGGTCCACCACGGCGCCATTGCCGCGCAGCGCTCCAACACCGAACGTCATGACGAGCAAGGCTACCGATGTTCGTCACGGCCGTCTCATCCACCGAGCACTGGCGCTCGCGGGGCACACTAGGGAGATGAGCATCTGGTACGGCGCCAATGTCGCCGACGAGAACGAACTCCGTTTGTGCGGCGACGTGAACGGTAAGAGGGTCATCGAGTTGGGTATCGCACCCAGTCCGAACGCCATCAACATGGCCTTGGCTGGTGCGAAGTCCATCGCCCTCGACCCCGACCCGCAGGCAATCGCCACGTTGCGGGCCGCCGCTACCCGCAACGAGGTCACCGTCGAGTGCCACCAGGGCGAACTGGCCGACCTCGGTTTTGTCACCAGCGGCTCGGTCGACCTGGTCCTCGCCTCGCACTCGCTCGACGCGGTCGACGACCTGCCCCGACTGCTGCGTCAGGTGCATCGCGTGCTGAAGCCCGGTACGCCCTTCGTGGTGGCCATCGCCCACCCGGTGGCGGCAATGCTCGGGCCCGACCACAACCTGCTCTACGCGTACGGCGCGAACAGTCGGTCGTTCAGTGAGCTGTACCTCGCCTTCGACCGCAGCAACTTCCGTATCGACACCATGTACGAGTTGAACGATCGGCGCAGCCGCGATGCCGTCTCGCCATCGGTGCTCGTACTGCGCGCCCGCAAACAGGGCGACTGACGCCTCCACACCAGCATCGCGGACCACCACCTTCAGCGGGGTCCGAAGTGGTCCCCGTCGAGCGGACTGCCCACGGCTAGCCAGCGTTCTGGTCTCGCCACCAAGCATCCAACCGTTGGCGAATCTCGGTGTCGCCGAGCATGCCCTCATCCAGGCGGATCTCCAGCAGGAAGGCCAGTGCCTTGCCCACCATCGGGCCGGGACGAATGTCGAGGTGGGCCATCACTGCTGCGCCGTCGAGTTCGGGCCGAATCGAGGCCAACTCCTCCTGTTCCGCCAGCACGGCGATCCGAGCTTCCAGATCGTCCATTCGACGCGACAACTGCAGTGCCTTGCGTTCGTTGCGTGTGGTGCAGTCGCACCGGGTGAGCACGTTGAGTTCCTGCAGCAGTGGGCCCGCATCGCGCACGTAGCGACGCACCGCCGAATCGGTCCACCCCATGGAGTACGTATGAAAGCGCAGGTGCAGGGCAACCAGTTCGGTAACGGCCTCCACGTCGTCGTTGCTGTATCGCAACGCCTCCATGCGCTTGCGGGTCATGCGCGCCCCCACCGCATCATGGTGGTGAAAGGTGACACCCTTGCCCTTCTGGTAGCCGCGGGTTCGTGGTTTGCCCACGTCGTGGAACAACGCGGCCAGGCGCACCCGACGGAAGTCGAACGGTGCCCGACCCTCGGGTTGCTCCGACAGGGGTCGCACGTTCTCCGCCACCGCAAGGGTGTGCGTGAGCACGTCCTTGTGCTGATGGATCGGGTCCTGCTCCAGTCGCATCATCGGCAACTCGGGCAGGAACTCGTCGGCGAGGCCGGTGTCGATGGCAAACCACAGACCCGCAGTCGGGTGCGGCAGTGTCATCAACTTGTCGAGCTCGTCGCGAATGCGTTCGGCCGACACGATGGCAAGTCGGTCGTGCATCGACCGCACGGCCTCCACCAACTCCGGAACCGGCGTGGCATTGAAGCGGGCGATGAACCGCGCTGCCCGCAACATGCGCAGGGGGTCGTCGCTGAAACTGATCTCCGGGTCGAGTGGGGTTCGAAGGGTGCGGGTCATGAGATCGGCCGCGCCGCCATACGGGTCCACCAAGGTGGGGGAGTCGGACGTGAGTTCCAACGCCATCGCATTGAAGGTGAAGTCGCGGCGCGACAGGTCGTGCTCCACCTGGTCGCTGAACTCCACCTCGGGCTTGCGCGAGTCGTCGGTGTAGACCTCGGCGCGATGGGTGGTGATCTCGTAGTCGCGATCGCCCTTCTTGGCGCCGATAGTGCCGAACCGCTCGCCCTGCGTCCAGACCGCGTCGGCCCAACCCTTCACGACCTTCTTCACTGCATCGGGGCGCGCATCGGTGGTGAAGTCGAAGTCGACCTCCGCGATGTCGGCGCCGGCCAACAGATCGCGCACGCTGCCGCCCACGAGATACAGCCGGTGCCCTGCGTCGCGGAACCTGGCCGTGAGCGGTGCGAGTTCGTCGAGGACTGTCTGGAACCTCGGAGGGATCACAGCAGCCCTTCAGCTTCCCAGTACTCGCGGATGTGATCGATAGCCGTCATGCCAGGACCACCGGATGTAGCGGACTCGATGGGCGTACCGCCAAGGCCGGCCATCTCGCGCAGCACAGTGGCTGAACTGTTCGCCAGCGCGTCGAGGTCGTACCCGCCTTCGAGCATCACCAACCGTCGACCCTTGGGCACCAGATTCAGCACCCGGGCCGTCAACGGCGCGTAGTCGCCCGCAGCAAGCCCCAACTCGGTGATGGGGTCGTCGCGGTGGGCGTCGAAGCCGGCCGAAATGAGCACCCATGTGGGATCGAACGTTGCCACCCGAGGTGCCACGAGGTGGTCGAACGCATGCAGGTACACATCACCGGTGGCACCCGGAGGTACCGGAATGTTCATCGTGAAGCCACGCCCTGCACCCACGCCCACCTCGTCGTGTCGGCCCGTGCCCGGGTACAGCGGCCACTGATGGATGCTGACGAACATCACACGCGGATCGTCGAAGAAGATGTCGTTGGTGCCGTTGCCGTGATGGGCGTCGTAATCGAAGATCAACACGCGCTCGCCCTGCGCGGCCAACGACGCAGCCACCACCGCCACGTTGTTCACGAAGCAGAAACCCATGCTCTCCGCGCTCGTGGCGTGATGACCAGGAGGCCGCACCGCGCAGAACGCGGCATCGCCACGACCCTCCTGCAATTGACGCACCGCAGTGAGCCCAGCGCCCGCCGACAACACCGCGGCGTTCCATGAACCAGGACTGGCATAGGTGTCGGGGTCCAGCCGACCACCGCCCATCGCGCTGATGCCTTCGATTCGGTCGAGATACCGCTCGGGATGCACGCGCTCGAGATCTTCACGCGTCGCAGGCTCGGGGTCCACCGCCACCAGGGCCTCATCGACGCCGGCTCGGCGAGCACCATCGAGGACGGCGTTCAGACGCTCCGGGCGCTCCGGGTGACGCGGCCCAGCCAGATGGTCGAGATACGCAGCATGGGTGGCGAACAACACGGTCACGTCGCGCACGCTAATCCGGCACCGAGGCCGATCCCACCCCGAATGATCGTCGATGGCCCTCGGGGGCACGCGCCCCTGCACGCGTGCCCGCCGGACGCTACCGTCGCGTCGATGATGCATGAGGCCCACCGGCACCCCTCGGGGAACGGCACCGAGCCCATTGCGCTACCTCCCGACGGGTTGGTGCTGCGCGGCGCCAGCAACGTAAGCCGCGTTCGCACGTGGCCGTCGCAGCCCTTCACTGCGCATCTGCTCATGTACCAGCAGCAGCGCCCACCTACCGCTGACGAGATCGAGTCGTGGTGCGCCATGTTGGCCGGCAGAGGGTTTCGCTTCGTGCGCACCAGTGCCCTCGCCACCGCCGCTTCGCTGCGCGTCGAGCGGGCGGGGTTTCACGTGGCCCAAGAGCTCGTGCTGCTCCAGCACGACGCGCCCGGCGATGCACCAAGCCCCGACCGGCGCACGAGCCGACTGCTCGCCGGGCACTACGCCACCGCCGCACGCGTGGACAGCGCTGCATTCGGACCCGGTTGGTCGCTCGACGGCGCGGCCATCGCCGACACTTGTCGGGCCACGCCCCGCCACCGCGCCCGTTCCGCAGGCGACCTGCGCGCCTACGCGGTGACCGGCCGCGATGCCCGCCAGGGCTTTCTCCAGCGACTGGCCGTGCACCCCGACCAACAGCGGCAGGGTCTTGGCCGGGCGTTGGCTCTGGACTCCCTGCGGTGGTCGGCACGGTGGCGCGCCAACCGTGTGCTCGTGAACACGCCCAACGCGAACGACGGTGCCCTTGCCTTGTACGAGTCCGTGGGGTTCCATCGGCTCTCCGACGGTCTTCGCGTGTACGAACGGTCGCTGACATGACGCTGCGGTCGACGATGCAGCGCTACGGCGCGCGTTCCGCTGCGGTCGCCGCCTGCAGCGTGGCGGTGCTCGGGCTCGTTGCTCCAGCGGCGCGGCCGGTCCTGGCCGCAGCACCCCAGTTCGGTCTGATCAGCCAGACGTTCAACGTGGACGCCGACGGCACCGTTCGATTTCGCTTGTCGTTACCCAAGGGTGTGCGACTGCCTGCCGACTTCACCGTTGCCGTCACCGCGTTCGTTCCTGTCACCACACGCAACGCCGTGTCCGAGGCCGAGAACGGTGCCGTCGGCAGCAGCGTCGACACCGTCACCCTGCTGCCGCTTGCGGTGCCGCGGCCCGCCGCTGGCCAACTCGATCTGGCCATTCCGGTGGAAGTCACCACCAAGACCAAGGAAGCACTCCAACTCTCTGGCCCAGGGCTGTACCCGGTGGCCGTGGAACTGCAGGAGGGTTCCAACGTGCTGGCGGAATTGCACACGTTCATCCACCGTGTGCCCGCCGCCGCGGAGCGAGCCGAAGACCCATTGCTCGTGGCGGTGGCTATGAGCACGAACACGCCTGTGACGATGGACGACGACGCACTCGTGCAGATCGGTCCGGCCGAGATCCGCGAACTCACCACGCTTGCGGACTTGCTGGAAAATGCCAACGTCAGCGTGGCGGTCCGCGTGCCACCGAGTCTCCTGGCCGCGCTGCCCGACCAGGGCAAGGCTGGCGCAGAATTGGCTGCCCGTCTGGCCGCGGCGCTGGAGCGCAACGAGTTGCTGTCGTCACCGGCGCTTCCCCTCGATGCCTCGCAGGCGGCAGATGCCGGGCAGAGCGCCCTCTACACCCAATGGCTGCGCGATGGTGAGGACACGCTGGCAGCTGCCGCCGCGGTGCCGGCACAACGCACCGTGGCGATGGTGGACCACCAACTCAGCGAGCAGGGCGGCGCATTGCTGCGCAACCTCGGTGCCCGCCTGCTACTGCTGCCTGCCGCCGTGTATGACGCCCTGCCCAACACCTTCGGCGGCTTCACCGACACCACACAACTGGTGCAGATCCAGGTTGCCGACGGCATCACGCTGGATGCCACCGTTGCCGACCGGATCGCCAGCATCCAGCTTGCCCGTGTCACCACCACACCAGCGTTGTC
The DNA here is from genome assembly GCA_903919455.1 of uncultured Acidimicrobiaceae bacterium. Taxonomy (GTDB): domain Bacteria; phylum Actinomycetota; class Acidimicrobiia; order Acidimicrobiales; family Ilumatobacteraceae; genus UBA668. Next base: position 42,669 of record CAIXIJ010000023.1, read on the forward strand.
GGCCATTCATCAGGTGGCCGATTTGCTGGCCGCCCGACAGGAGGTGGAGGACCAGGGAGGCGACCCTCGGCGGCACTCCATCACCCTTGCCACCCCCGACCTCGCGTTGCCATCAACCACGGGCTTTGCCGCCTTCACGAAACTGCTGGCGAACACGCCGGGCCTTCAACCCACCACGCTCGACGAGCTCAGTATTCGCACCGATCAACTTCTCGGTCCTGAGGGTCCGGTGGTGGTGAACCTGCCCACGTCGGTGGACGGTGATCTGCAGCCACGGCTCACGCTGCGCACGGCGCTGGGGTTGGAGGCCGCAAGCACCTCCAGCATGCTGCCCGACGCCGACCCACGGCTTCCGGAGTGGACTCGCCTCATCGACGTGTTGCCCACCAGTGCCCTCACCAACGATCAGGCGAACCACATCGCCGATGGGCTGCGGAGCCAGTTCGACGGGCTGAGGAAGTCGGTGTTGGTGCCCGCAGGCTTCGCCTTCAACCTCACCGGCCGCAGTGGGTCGGTGCCCGTCACATTGCGTAACGAGGCCGACATCCCATTGAAGGTGCGCGTGCGCATGACCTCGTCGAAGCTGATCTTCCCCGACGGTGACCAGACGGTGGAACTCCCACCGGAGTCGTTTCAGGAAGTGAAGATCAACATCGAGGCACGCACGAACGGCACCTCAGCCGTCACCTTGGAGGTGTTCACGCCATTGGGCGACGTGCGCCTGGCCCCCGCCGTGCCCCTCACCGCCAGCATCACGAATCTGGCCGGTGTGGGCAACCTGGTCACCGGCGCAGCACTCCTGGTGCTGCTCACCTGGTGGGTCCGTCACTTCCGTCGCAACCAACGCGGCCGCCGAGCAGCCGAAGCGGCACACCGCCACCCCGCCAGTCCCCCACCCGAGAACGACGACGCCAGCGACCCCGGCGACGCTGCCGGCCTCTCCCCCGACGCTGCAACGAGTACCCTGCCACCTTCGTGAGCACCGAACGCGTCCGCATCGTCACCGACTCCGCCTGCGACCTCCCTCAGAGCGTCGCCGATGAACTCGGCATCGAAATCGTCCCCCTCACCATCCGCATCGACGGCATCGAGTACGTCGACCGCGCCGACCTCACGCCCGCCGAGTTCTGGGCCAAGTGCGCGCAGTCGCCCACCCTGCCAGAGACAGCGGCACCCGCACCCGGTCACTTCGAGGCCGCCTACCGCAAGTTGGCCGCCGAAGGTGCCACCAGCATCGTGAGCGTGAACCTCAGTGCCGCGCTGTCCGCCACCATGCAGTCGGCCGAACTCGCCGCTCGTTCCGTGGCGCCGGAAATCCAGGTCACCGTGGTGGACAGTCAGCAGTGCACGATGGGCCTTGGCCTGGTCGTGAGCCGCGCCGCTCAGTTGGCCCGCCAGGGCGCCTCGCACGCCGAGGCCGTGGAGCTCGCCGTCGAACTTTCCCAGCACACGAAAGTGTGGGGGGCGCTCGACACGCTGGAGAACTTGAAGAAGGGCGGCCGCATTGGAGGCGCCAAGGCGCTGTTGGCCTCGGCGCTGGCCATCAAGCCGATCATCGAGGTACGCGACGGCAAGGTGGAGCAAGGCGGCAAGCAACGCACCCGCAGCAAGGCCCTGCAGTTCGTGGTCGACAAGGTGGTCGAGGCTGCGCCAATCGAGACCCTGATGGTGATGCACGCCGACTGCACCGACGTCGACGCGTTCGTCGCGATGCTGCGCCCGCATCACTCCGGCGAGATCATCGTCAGCGACATCGGCCCTGTGGTGGGCAGCCACGCCGGGCACGGCACCATCGGCGTGGCGTTCAACACGCCAGCCTGACTCTCCAACAACCTGGCTCATTGCCCGGAATCTGGGCGCTCACGCCACTAGTGTCCACACGCGGACATGTCTGCCACGATTCCTGGCGCGAGCCCCGCCTCGCTGCCCCCCGCCATACTCGCCCAGCGCTACCGGCTGGAGCGTCGACTCGCGCAAGGAGGCATGGCGGAAGTCTGGATCGCGACCGACCTCTCGCTCACCCGTCAGGTGGCCGTGAAGTTGCTGAAGCCGAACCTCGCCGCCGACCCGGTGGTGGCCGAACGGTTCCGCCGAGAGGCCATCTCCGTGGCCCAACTCAGTCACCCGAACATCGTCGCGGTCTACGACGCGATCGAGGAGAACATCGGGGGCGACAAGCGTCAGGCCGTGGTGATGCAGTTGGTGAACGGCAAGAGTCTGCGTCAACTGCTCGACGAGCAGAAGCGCCTCAGCCCCGACCTCACCATGCACATTGGCGCCTGCGTGGCATCGGCACTCGATGCCGCACACCACGCCAATCTGGTGCACCGCGACGTGAAGCCGGGCAACATCCTCATCACCCCCGACGGACGCGTGCTGCTCACCGATTTCGGTATTGCCAAGGGCCTCACGGGCACGACCGACGACGACCTCACCAGCCCCAACGTGATGATGGGCACGGCGAAGTACCTCTCTCCGGAGCAGGTCCGTGGCCGCAAACTCGATGGGCGCGCCGACCTCTATTCGCTCGGGTTGGTGCTGTACGAATGCCTGGCCGGCCGAGTGCCGTTCCTCGGCGAGACCGACGCCGACACCGCGCTGGCTCGACTGAACCGCGACCCAACCGATCTCGCCCGATTGCGGCCGACACTGCCGAACGGCCTCGCGCCGCTCATCCACAAGCTGCTCGCCCGCAAGCCCGACGACCGCTACGACAGCGGCGCTGAAGTGCGTGGCGAACTGCAGCGCATCGCCGCGCAACCCAAGACCGACTGGGACACCAGCCGCGACGTCACCCGCCACGGCGCGCCAGCCAGCCAGGTCGTCACCACCGTGATGCCCACCACGGTGAGCGCAGGCACCACGCAGCAGCAGGCTGTCACCAACCGCAACGACACGCCGCGCTCCGGTGGCAACACCAGCAACACCGGCAGCCAGGGCATCGTGAAGTCCGGCCGTCCTGCTGGCCAGGCCACCCGAGCCGATCGCACCCCCACCTCGCCCGTGCGACCCCGACAGCAGCCGAACCGGAAGTTCGAACAGCGCACCGGCCCGTCGATGGCGCTCATCGGCATCCTGCTCGCCGCCGCCTTCGTGGTGGGGCTCATTCTCTGGGTCACCATGGGCGACAACGCCACCCCCTCCTCGGGTTCACCTATTCCTGCCACCACCGTCGTGCCGGGCGCGTCCACCGCCTCCAGCAGCACGCCCGTGGCTACCGGCGGCAGCATTGTGGCCGTCTCCTCATTCGACCCCGATGGCAACGACAAGGTGGAGAACGACGCGCAGTCGGCGCTGGCTATCGACGGCAATCCGAACACCGCGTGGCAGACGGTGTGTTACAGCGATCGCTATCTCGGCGGTAAGCGCGGCGTCGGCCTCATCGCCGATCTCGGTGGCGACCACACCGGCACCCTCACCGTGCAGATCGGTAGTGCCCCGAACCACGTGCGTGTGTACAGCGCCACGGGCGACGCAGCGCCGACCAGTTTCGAAGGGTGGGGTCAGCCGATCGACAGCGCCCACAGCGATGCACAGGAGACCGTCTCGTTCCAGGTGTCGCAGGCCAGCCACTACCTGCTGGTGTCGTTCGTGGAACTCGGTACGGACAACAACTGCAGCAGCAACCCCTACCGCGGCAGCATCCGCGAGCTCACGTTCGGCTGAGTGTGCGCGAACCGCTCGACGATCACGCCCTGGTAGCCGCCGCTCAGGCCGGTGATCGCGCCGCGCTCGAGCAGTTGTTGCGCAATCACCACGACCGCATCCACGGGGTGTGCTGGCGCATCACGGGCAACGAAGCCGACGCTGCCGACGCCACCCAGGAAGCCCTCATCGCTGTGGTGCGCGGCCTGCACCGCTTTGATGGGCGATCCGCATTCAGCACGTGGGTCTACCGAGTCGCCACCAACGCCAGCCTCGATGAATTGCGCCGACGGAAGCGGCGCCCGCTCTCTGTCGTCCGCGACGACGATCGCGTCGACCACGAGCACTCCGACCCCGAATCCGAGCAGCCCTTCGACCGAATTGCCGATCGCGACGAGGTGGAAGCCGCCTTGCTCGATGTGCCCGACGACTTCCGCATTCCCGTAGTGCTGCGCGATGTGGCCGACCTCGACTACGCCGAGATCGCCGAGACGCTCGGCGTGCCGGTGGGCACCGTGAAGAGCCGCATTGCCCGAGGTCGAGGCATGCTCGGCGCAGCCCTCGCCCGACGATCACAGGACCCTGGGAACCAGATGGGCCACCCGCAACGTCCAACCGAGGCATCATGACCGACGAGACCCTCTCCCCCGACCACGAGCTGGCGAACGCCTATCTCGACGGTCACGCCGACGCCCAAGAACGGGCGCGCGTAGAGGCATCGCCGGAACTGCTCGCCCTTGTTGCCTTCTACCAGGCACTTCGCGTCCGAGTGGGCGCCGTACCACCCCCATCGGCCGCCGCTCGCGAGGCATCCATTCAGGCCGCGTTAGCAGCCGTTCCACTGGTGGCTCCGCCGCCCAACGTGGTCCCCCTGGGTCGGCGCCGCTGGTCCACCGCACTCACGGCGGCTGCAGCGGTGGTGCTGCTCGGCGTGGCCGGTGTCGCAGTGTCGAGGGCCATCGGCGGCTCGGATTCCGTGTCGACGGCGGGCGATTCACTCGCCGCTCAAGAGGCCATCGGCGGCAAGGTCTCCCCCGATACTGCCGCCGACATCGCCGCGAACGGCGTGGCGTCCAGTGAAACCAATCCCGGCGACATCAACCCGGCGGCCAGCGAGACCACCGCTGGCGCCACGGCGGTCACCGCCTCCCCCACGGAGATTTCGTCCATCGATGGGGGCGCCTCAGGCGTTCCTGCGCTCTATACGCCGGCCGAAGTGCGCTCGCTGCCTATGCCCGACGTTGCTGTGGTGCCGAACATTGTGTTCGACTGCCCCCTGTCCTCCACGCAGGTCATCGAGGCGGAGATCACCTGGCAAGGCCAGTCCGCCGTGGCGGTGCGCGATACCGTCAGCGGCGTGATCACCGTCCTCTCGCCCGACTGCGCCGAACTCGTGTCGGTGCAGCCACTGCCGTAGCGCCCGTGCAGGCAGCACTCTTGGTCGCCACTGCAGTGGCGGCACTCATCAACTGGTGGTCGCGGTTCTCGAACAACGACCGAGTGGAAACGTGGTCGAAGCCGCTCACCACCCTCCTCGTCATCGGCGTGGCGCTCGTGAGCGGAGCGCCCACCAACCAGCTCGTCGTGGCCCTCGTCGCCCTCACGCTGTGCCTGCTGGGCGACGTGCTGCTGATGCCGGCGGTCGACAACTTCGTCGGCGGTCTGGCTGCATTCCTGTTCGGGCACGTCGCGTTTGTGGTGCTGTTCTTCCAATACGGATTGGAGAAGGTCTCGCTGGCCGGGCTGGCCATCGTGGTGGTGGCGTTGCTCGGAGCCGGTCCCGGCCGAGTGATCGTGCAGGGCGCGGCACATGCCGACGCCAAGCTCCGCATCCCGGTACTCGCGTACCTTCTGGTCATCTCCACCATGGCGGTGGTCGGGTGGTCGACGGCCAACCCATGGGTCATCGCCGGCACCACACTCTTCGTGGTGTCCGACAGCGTGCTGGGCTGGCGACAGTTCGTCGGGCAGCGCTCGTGGATGGGCCCCGCCGTGATGATCACGTACCACGGTGCCATTGCCTGCCTCGCACTCAGCCTCTGGTAGTCGGCACGGGTAGGCTCGCGCCCATGCCGAGCCTGCCGTTCAACAATCCCAACTGGGCTCCCGACCTCGCCGACACGGTCGAGCGGGTCGTGGGCAAGGTACGCACCACTGCCACCGACAACGCGGTGAAGGCGTCACGCGCCGTCGTGTTCGGTGTGCTCATCGTGCTCGCCGTGCTGGTGGCCGTGCCGTTGGCCATCATCCTCTCGCTCGGCATCTTGCGCGAACTGCTCGGGTTCTTCGTGTCCCACGGTCGCGCCGTCTATCTCAGCTACTACATCCTCGGCATCACGCTGATGATCGGTGGCTTCATTGCACTGCACATGCGCCACAAGGGAGCAACTGAGTGAGCCACCATCAGGTCGTCATCGTCGGATCGGGGCCGGCCGGCCTCACCGCCGCCATCTATACGGCACGAGCCAGCCTTGCGCCGCTCGTCATCGAAGGCGAGCCCAGCAGCACCAGCGACCAGCCCGGTGGCCAATTGATGCTCACCACCGAGGTAGAGAACTTCCCTGGCTTTCCCGACGGCATCATGGGCCCCGAACTGATGATGCGCTGCCGCGAACAGGCCGCCCGTTTCGGTGCCGAGTTCCTCACTGCCAAAGCCACCGCCATCGACTTCAGCGCCCGCCCGTTCAAAATCTGGGTGCGCGACGACCTGTTCACCGCCGACACCGTCATCGTCAGCACGGGTGCCCAGAGCCTGATGCTGGGTCTGGAAGCCGAGGGTCGCCTCCTCGGACATGGTCTGTCCACCTGCGCCACCTGCGATGGGTTCTTCTTCCGTGGTCAGGAGATTGCCGTCGTGGGTGGCGGCGACTCCGCCATCGAGGAAGCGACCTTTCTCACCAAGTTCGCCTCCAAGGTCACCCTGTTGGTGCGCCGCGACGAACTGAGGGCCAGCAAGATCATGCAGGAGCGAGCGCACAACAACGAAAAGATCGAGATCCGCTGGAACAGCGTGGTCGACGACCTGCTGGGCACCGAGAAACTCGAGGGTGCCATCGTGCGCGACACCGTCACCGGCGCCACCACCACGCTTCCCGTCACCGGTCTGTTCGTGGCCATCGGCCACCGCCCCAACACCGATCTGTTCAAGGGCGTGCTCGACATGGAAGACAACGGTTACCTGGTCACCCGGCCGGGTTCGTCGTACACGAACATCGACGGCGTCTTTGCCTGCGGCGACGTGCAGGATCACACCTACCGCCAGGCCATCACGGCGGCTGGCTCGGGCTGCATGGCCGCGATCGACTGCGAGCGTTGGCTGGAATCAGCCGGCCATCACTGACGTCAGGAATGAGCTGCCCGTCCCGTTGGTTGATGGGCGGTAAGCTCACGCTCCCCAGCGAAAGGACCTGCTCCATGGCCGATGGCATCGTCACCCTCACCACGTCCACCTTCGACGAAACCGTTGCATCCAGCGACAAGCCGATCGTGGTCGACTTCTGGGCCGAATGGTGCGGCCCCTGCAAGATGATCGCCCCCATCCTCGGCGAGATCGCCACAGAGCAGACCGCCATCACGGTGGCCAAGCTGAACGTGGACGAGAACCCCGAGATCGCGATGCGCTTCAACGTGATGAGCATCCCCACCCTGCTGGTGTTCCAGAAGGGCGAGGTGGCCAAGCGCCTCGTCGGCGCCAAGGGCAAGGGTCAGCTGCTCCAGGAGCTCGACGAATTTCTGCCTACTTCCCGCTGACACCCGGTCAGCGCGGCGAGGCCATTCGAGACCTACAACGCCGCCTCGGCACCGCCGGGTTTCCACCCGCCCCGGGAGCCGAGGCGGGGTTTTTCTGCGCCCGCACACAGGCAGCGGTGTCGGCTTTTCAGGAGGCACGCGGGCTGCGTATCGACGGGGCATGCGACGAAACCACCTGGACAGCCCTGGTGGAGGCCAGCTGGAAGCTGGGTAGTCGCATGCTGTTGCTCACTTCGCCGAACATGCGCGGCGACGATGTGGCCGAGTTGCAGGACGGGCTCAACCACATCGGGTTCTCATGCGGCCGAGTGGATGGCATCTTCGGGCCACGCACGGCAAAGGCCCTCACGGCATTCCAGAGCAACTGCGGTCTGCACGACGACGCAGTGTGCGGCCCTGAGACCATCCGCACATTGACGGTGGTGCGCAGCCAGAGCGGCTCGGGCCCCGGCGTACAGGTGTTGCGCGAGACGGAGCGCCTTCGCGAAGGCCTTGCCTCCATGCACGACTGCAAGGTGGTGGTTGGCCAATTCAGCGGTCTCAGCGCGCTCACACGCACGCTGGCGAGAGAACTGCGGCTTCGTGGCGCAACGGTGATGCCCCTCGACGAGCCCGACCCCTTGGCCCAAGCCCTCGCTGCAAACCAGTTCGGTGCGCACTGCTACCTCGGGTTCGAAACCAGCGCCGAGGCCATGGCGGTGGCGCACTTTTATCAGGTGCCGACATTCGAGTCGGTTGGGGGCCGGGCGTTGGCCGAAGCCATGGCACACGAGCTGGCCACCGTGGCCGGCCTACAGCCCACCACGGCCGGTATGCGCCTTCCTGTGCTCCGCGAAACCCGTATGCCAGCGGTGCTGTTCACGGTGGGCCCTGTACGCGTGGCCACTGATGCGACGCCGGCGATCGTCGCAGGAGTCATCCGGGCGCTCGAACTGTGGATCTCCCGCGCGACCTGAGGGTTTATCCACAGGTTTTTCCACGGGTGTGTGTAACCCTTCAGATGAGGGTTGTCGTGACATGACCACTTTGGGTGGTCTCTCACCTCATTCGGTGGTGGAACCGCTGGTCATTTGATGGTAGATCCTCTCGAGATCTTCAAGATCAGCAAATTCGATGACAACCTTGCCCTTCTTGTCGCCCATCGTCACGCTCACGCGTGTGGACAAGTGATCGGCCAAAAGGTGCTCGAGTTCGAGCAAACCAGGTGGCCGAAGCTTGGTGCCTTCGGCGATGCCAGCGCCATCCGACGGCGGTCGCTGCTTCGGGGCCGAATCGTTGTCGTCTGCGGCTGGATCGTCGGCACCACCCCGCTGCTTCACGGCGTCTTCCAACGCGCGAACCGACCAACCCTCCGTCGACGCTCGGCGCGCCAGTTGCTCTTGGAATGCTCGGTCGGGTGTGCCGAGCAGCGCGCGAGCGTGACCGGCGCTGAGGCGACCGTCGGCCAACAACGCCTGGATCGCAGCCGGCAGCGACATGAGTCGCAGTGTGTTGGAGATGGCGGACCGGCTCTTGCCGACGCGCTCGGCCACCTGCTCGTGGGTGAGTGAGAAGTCCTCGATGAGCTGCTGGTAGGCAGCCGCCTCCTCCAGCGGAGTGAGATCCTGTCGGTGCAGGTTCTCCACCAACGCCTGCTCCATCGAGCCCATGTCGTCGGTGGTGCGCACGACCGCCGGGATCACGGCGAGGCCAGCACGACGAGCGGCGCGCCACCGTCGCTCGCCCGCGATCAACTCATACGTGTCGTTGCCGGCCGCTCGCACCAGCACCGGCTGCAGCACGCCGATCTCACGGATCGACGCCGACAGTTCGGCCAGTGACTCCTCGTCGAAGTACACACGGGGCTGGTGCGGGTTGGGAACGATGCTGGTGATCGGCAGGTCTTCCAACCGAGGCTGATCGCCGGTGACCACTGCGGTGGCATCGGCGGGAATGAGTGCACCGAGGCCCTTTCCGAGTCCACTAAGCCGCGCCACCGCTGACCTCCTTCGCTACGCCGCGGTACGCCGTGGCGCCACGCGATCGAGGATCGAACACAATAATCGGCTGCCCGAAGGATGGCGCTTCGGCGAGACGGGTAGTACGCGGCACCACCGAACGACAAACCTTGTCGCCGAAGTGCTCGCGCACCTCCTTCACCACTTCCGCAGACAGCTTCGTTCGCTGGTCGAACATCACGCACACGATGGTGCTGACTTCAAGGCGTGGATTCAGGCTGCGCTTCACGAGATCAACATTGCGCAGCAACTGGCCCAAGCCTTCAAGTGCGTAGTACTCACACTGAATCGGTACCAAAACCTCGCTGGCGGCGTTGAGACCATTCACGGTGAGCAGACCGAGCGACGGGGGGCAGTCGATCAGGACGTAGTCGTAATCATCGAGGACGGCCTCGATGGACCTCCGCAAGCGGTTCTCTCGGCTAAAGGCGGGAACCAGTTCGATTTCGGCGCCTGCCAGGTCGAGGCTGGCCGGTGCGACAAAGAGGTTCTTCACGGACGTGGGCTCGATGCAATTCTCCAACGGCACCTCGTGCATGATCACGTGGTACATGGAGGTTTCGAGACCGCGGTTCTCGATGCCAAGACCCGTGGACGCATTGCCCTGGGGGTCGAGGTCGACAATGAGGGTGCGGTAGCCCAGTTCAGCGAGGCAGGCACCAAGGTTGATGGTGGTCGTGGTCTTGCCGACACCGCCCTTTTGGTTGGCAACGGCGATCACACGGGGGAGCGGACGGCTCCCCTCGGCTTCTGAGGTCATCAAGGAACATCTCCTGAGCGCTCACGAGCCCGAGAACTACGGGCGAACGAAGCCCAAGGATAGCGGAGTACGGCCGCCGCTGGGGGGATACCACGGACAACAACCCTGCCTACCAGCGGGAATCCGAGCCTGTGGCCTTTCATGACACCAACCCATGTGGGTCTGAGGTTGTTTCACGTGAAACACTCCCACCATCGAGACATCCCGGCTGCGGTTGTTTCACGTGAAACATTGGGGACTCCCACGACCAGGACGTGGGCCTGACTGGTGGGGAAGCGGTTGATAGGCGCGCCACGTCGTTGCACACTGCACCATGTCTGATGCAGGTCGCTGTCGTCAGAGGAGCGTCGTGCGATGTTTCACGTGAAACGTCAGAGCCGACGGAAGACCCGAACGCCCTCGTCGCGACCGCAGTCCGTCAGCCCTACCGAGGCCAACATCGGTGCCGGCCAACGGCGTGGGTCGTCTTCGGGTGGCTCGCTGACCACCAACACGCCATCGGGCTGCAGCAGTACCGAGGCCCACTTGGCGGTGATGTGCGGCGCAGCAAAACTTCGTGCAGTGACCACATCGAACGACCCAGGGGAGCGATCGGCGAGTACTTTCACGTCGTCGGCCACCACCGTCACTCGATCCGCAAGATCCAGCGCGTGCACGGCCCGGCGCAGCAGATCGGCCCGGGTGGCACGGCGCTCGACCAAGGTGATGAGCAATGATGGGCAGCGCACGGCGATCACCAGGCCGGGCAGTCCCCCACCCGACCCTAGATCGACCAAGGTCCCGGCCGTAGCCGGGACCTTGCGTACGTATTGTTCTGCGTGCTCGATGGCACGTGAGATCGACGATTCGCCGATGGCCCCCCGAGACTGAATCGCCTCGAGTGCCGCCACCAGGGCGGTGTCGTCAGTCATTCGCCGGAGCGATGATCACCCGGCGGTACGGGTCGTCGCCCTCGGAACGAGTGGCGATGCCCTCGAGGTCCGAGAGGGTGTCGTGGATGATCTTGCGGTCGGCAGACGACATCGGCTCGAGGACCCGGGCGACGCCGGATGCCTTCACCTCATCGGCCATCTGCACGGCGAACTTACCGAGTGCCTCGCGACGACGCTCGCGGTAGCCACCGACATCGATGCGCAGGCGAGTGTCGTGGTCGCCGAGACGACGCTGCGATGCAACGCGGGCCAGATCCTGCACAGCCTGCAGCGTGGTGCCACGGGGTCCGACCAGCAGGCCGAGTTCCTTTCCATGCACTCGCAACTCGAGGTCGTCGCCGTCCTCGACGAGTTCCACGGTGCCCTCGGCGCCAAACGCCTGGATCAGTCCGGTCATGAACTTGCTGGCTTCTTCGCCCACCTGACGTGCGTCCACGGCGTGCTCCTCGCTGGTCTGTGCTTGCTGGTTCGATGCTGTCTCGGACTTTGGTGCGGCGGCCTTCTTGGGTCGCGGCTGCTGACGCGGGCGGGGTGCACCACCACCCGACTTCTCGCCGCGGGCAGCGTTGGTGCGCTCCCCGGCCGGAGCCTTCTCGCCGCCGGCCGACTTGTCGGCCTTCTCGGTCTTGTCAGCCTTGTCTGACTTGTCGCCGCGCTTGCGGTCGCGACGGTCGAGCTTCTGGCGCACCTGGGCCGGACGGACACGAGCCCGCACCCGAGCCTCGCCGCGCACTCGGCCGAACAAGCCGGCCTTGGGCTCTTCGAGGATCTCGAACTCTGCGTCCTCGAGGTGGACGCCGAGTTGATCGAGGGCCTTTTCCTTGGCTTCTTCCAGGGTCTTGCCCGTGGTTTCTACGAATTCCATGTGTGGAGACCAGTCACTTCTTCTTCGAGTTGTTGGCATCGGGCCGAGCGGCCTTGCCGGTGGACGGCGGGCGTCCACTGGTCTTCGACGCCGTGGGCGTGGGCTTGTTCTTGGGCGGGGTGACCCGCTTGCTGGTAGTGGGGGCGTTCTTGGCCTGGGCCGACGCCTTCTGTTCGGCCTGTTGCTTGGCCTGAGCGAAGAACCCGCCGGCCTTGGCGCCACCGGCTTCCTTGTGCAGCTCCCGGGCACGGTCGCCGGCTGCCTGCGCCTGGCGGCCAAGCGATTCCTCGCCCTTGTAGAAGCGGTGGGTGATGTACCAGTTCAGACCGATGCGGAACACCGCCTGGGCGAAGTAGTAGATCACCAAACCGGTGAGGTAGAAGCCCATGAAGACGGCGAACACCACAGGCAGGTACTGCATCAGTTTCTGCTGGGTGGGCGACACCGTGGGGGAGACCGCCGCTCGGGACGCCACCATGCGTTGCTGCACGAAGTACAGCCCGCCCAACAGCAGCACGAGACCCACGTAGAGCAGGCCCTGCGTGAACGACTCGCTCATCATCGAGTATGGACGCTTCGACAGGTCGAGGCCCCAGGCCATCATCTCGTTCTGGCCGACGAGCGACTTGTAGAGCTCGGACGACTTGCTGACGTACTGCGGAGCGAAGGTGCCGTCGGGGCCCTCAGTGGTGAGGCCGTGGAGCACGCGGAACATGACGATGAACACCGGCATCTGCAGCAGCAGCGGGAAACACGAGGCCATCGGGTTGACCTTGTGCTCCTGATAGAGCTTCATCATCTCTTCGTTGAGCTTCTGCCGGTCGCCGCGGTACTGGTTCTGCAGCTTCTTCATCTCCGGCTGGAGCTTCTGCATCTCGAGCATGCCCTTGGTGCTCTTCAGCACCAGCGGCGCCGTCACCAGCATCACCACGAGGGCGATGAGCGAGATGGCCAAGATGTAGTTGTGGGTGATGGCGTAGAACCACGCGAGCAGCGCGGCCGGGTACTCGAACAAACCGGCAATCATGCGACGGACCCCTTCGGGGAGAGATGGGACGAGCGATCAGGGTGTGCCTCAGGCACGGGATCCCAGCCCGATGGGCCAAACGGCCGGCAACGGACCAGGCGACGCAACGTGAGCCACAGGCCACGCCAGCGACCGTGGACCTCGAGGGCCTCGACGGCGTAGGCGCTGCACGATGGCGTGAAGCGACAGGGGGAGGGGCGTCCCTCCGCGGCCTTCTGATAGCCGATGACCAGGCGAATCAGGAGGGAATCCGATCGAGCAGGCCGCTCAGATCGAACTGCAGTTCGACGCGTGACTTCGACGCGGCGATGGGTTTGGCGCCGAACAGATACGTCCCCGCCGGCAGTCGGCCGACGGACGATGCGTCCTGCAACATGGCCCGCAACTGGCGACGAACACGGTTTCGTACCACCGCGGGTCCGAGCGCGCGACCCAGGGCGAACGCCACACGCGGGGGTGTGGTGATGCCTGGAGGATCGAGAATGTACGTGCACCACAGGACTCCGGCCCGAGCGCGCTGCCCTTCCGCCGTGAGGCGTGCGAACTCGCGGCGCTCTCGGATGCGCCAGATCAAGCCGACAGCTTGTGGCGGCCCTTGTCGCGCCGTGCCTTCAGCACAGCGCGGCCGGCCCGGGTGCTCATCCGCTGACGGAAGCCATGCTTCTTGGCTCGGCGGCGGTTATTGGGTTGGTAGGTGCGCTTCACGCAGCCCTCCTCGAGCTGCACACGGCAGCACTCACGGGTCGACAACAAATTCGTTCGGAACGGCGCGCCGCACAGCGGCGGCAAACGCCAGAACAGCTAGCAAGACTACGGTCGCGCGACACCAAGTGGCAACCGAAGCACGCGCAAGCACCACCGTTCGGAGACGGTGCCGAAATTTGCTACGGTGCGCACCTTGCGCGGTTTTGGTTGTCCACACGATGTGGACAATGATGTGGATGTTGAACAACGTTCAGAAAGGAGGCGCAGGTGAGCGACCATGAACAACTGTGGACAGCCGTTGCGCAACTCCTCCGCGCGCAGGTCTCCGAAGCTGTGTGGTTCTCCACGTTCCAGGACGTAGTTGCCCTGGACAGTGACGCATCCATGGTGCGGGTGAGTGCTCCGAACGCACACACTCGCGACCGCATTTTGTCGCGCTACCTGCCGTTGGTGAGGGATGCTCTCGAAGAAATCGGTGCCGCCCACGTGAACTTCGTGGTCGAGGTGCAGGTTGCCGAGGCCGAGGCCGACGACAGTTGGGCAACCGACACACCCAGCGACACCGGGCCCTCGCCGAGTCGAGCCACCAGTCGCGAGAACGCACCTGGTCGCAGCTCGTCGAGCGCCGAGCCTCCGTCGGGCGGCTACGCACCCGACGGCATGAACCCGCGCTACACGTTCGAGACCTTCGTGAAGGGTGCCTCGAACCAGTTCGCTCTCGCCGCCGCCCTGCGAGTGGCAGAAACCCCAGGTCGCAGCTACAACCCGCTGTTCATTTACGGTTCCGCCGGTCTCGGCAAGACCCACCTTCTGCACGCCATCGGCCACTACGTGCAGAGCCACTACCAACACGACATCGTGCGTTACGTGAGCACCGAGACGTTCCTCAACGAGTACGTCGACGCCATCCGTACCAACACGACGGCCAACTTCAAGCGGCGCTACCGCGACATCGACGTGCTGCTCATCGACGACATCCAGTTCATGGAGGGCAAGGAAGGGCTCCAGGAGGAGTTCTTCCACACGTTCAACTCGTTGCACGGCGCCAACAAGCAGATCGTCATCTCCAGCGACCGCATGCCCGATGCCATCCCCACCCTGGAAGAGCGCCTGCGCGGCCGCTTCAAGTGGGGCCTCATCACCGACATTCAGCCCCCCGATCTCGAGACCCGTCTCGCCATCTTGCGGAACAAGGCCGAGCGCGACAACAACCCGGTGCCGGCCGAGACGCTCGAGTTCATCGCGTCGCGCATCACCTCAAACATTCGTGCCCTCGAGGGTGCGCTCATTCGTGTCACCGCGTACGCCAGCTTGAACAACGTGCCCATCAGCACGCACCTTGCCGAGCAGCAGCTCGGCGATCTCATCGGCGACATCTACGTGAAGCCACGTACCGACGACGAACTGCTGAACGAGATGGCCATCATCCTCGGGTTCAGCGTCGACGCGCTCCGGGGCAAGAGCCGTCAGCGACCACTGGTCACCGCACGACAGATGGCGATGTACGTCTTCCGGCAGCTCACCGATCTTTCGTACCCTGCCATCGCTCGCCTCTTCGGCGGTCGAGACCACACCACCGTCATTCACGCCGTAGAGAAGATCCAGCACCTGATGATGGAGCGCAAGCAGATCTACGACCAAGTGACCGATCTCATGCAGCGACTGCAGCACTCATGAGGCCCGCGCGCACCATGTGGACGACGGCCGCCGCGCGGGGGACAACGCACCAGTTGTCCACCGAACTACACACGCGTCGTTTCTCGGGTGTGGACGCGTGGGGAAACCGGTGTGGACGTAGTTCTGCCACCTACGCTGGTGCAACACGGGGTTGTACACAATCCACAGCCCTTATTACCTCTATTACTTCTATGCAGACATCCTGTCGAGAAAGGCAACGCTGTGAAGTTCCGTTGTGAGCGTGAGGCGCTGGTCGAAGCGCTGACCACCGCTGGCCGTGCCGCCACAGGCCGCTCTGGGTCCCTTCCGGTACTGTCCGGAATCCGTCTCGAACTCGTGGGCGATCGCCTCACCGTCACCGGTACGGACCTGGATCTCACGATCCAGCTCACCACCGAGGTCGGCGGCGAGCGCGACGGCGGTGTGGTGGTGAACGCCAAGTTGGCAGCCGACATCGTCCGTTCGCTGAACACCGGCAAGGTGGAGATGGCGCTGGAGGGCGACGAAGTCACCATCAGCAATGGCCGGTCGCAGTTCTCCGTGCGTCCGCTGAGCCTCGACGACTATCCGAAGCTGGCAACACCGGTTACCCAGTCGGTCACGCTGCCGTCGGCAGAGTTCGGCGAGTCCTTGCGCCAGGTCACCCGTGCAGCCAGCAACGACGACCAGCGTCAGATCCTCACCGGTGTGCTGATGGCCGCCGAGGCCGACGGGCTACGAATGGTGGCAACCGACTCGTACCGACTCGCTGTGCGCGATCTCGCAGGACACCAGGTGCTTGCCGCCGACCAGAGGGTCATCATCCCGGGTCGTGCCCTCACCGAACTGCAGCGTCTGGTGAATGCCGGCCCCGAAGTGGTGATGCGTCTCGGCGATCGCGATGCCCAGTTCGAAGTGGGTAACACCAAGCTCACCACCCGCCTCATCGAGGGTGAATTCCCGAACTACGGCCAGTTGCTGCCCAAGACAGCGATGAACGAGCTCACTGTGAGCCGCGAAGAGCTGCTCGACGCAGTGCGCCGCGTGAAGATCTTGGCCCGCGACTCCACCCCGGTGCGGTTGCACATGTCGGCCGACATGTTGCGGCTCGAGGCCATCACGCAAGACGTCGGCAATGCGTCCGAAGAGCTCGACGCGAAGTACGACGGGCCCGACCTGACGGTGGCGTTCAACCCCGACTACCTGGTCTCGGGTGTGGAGGCGTGCAGCGGCGAGAAGATCACGCTGTCCACCACCGACGCCCTGCGGCCGGCTGTGGTGCGCGGCGAGGGCGTGGCGGACTACCTGTACCTGCTCATGCCGGTCCGGGTGCCGTAAGTCGCTTCCATGATCGGTGATGTGTCGGTTCGCTTGATGCGTGCCGACGAATGGGCTGCGGCTCGGCAGGGCTACATCGACGCGGTGGGGCTGCGACCGTGATCGTCACCCGGCTGGAGTTGGTCGATTTCCGCAACTACCGCGAGGCCTCGTTCGACTTCCACCCCGGCATCACGGCCGTGGTGGGCCTGAATGGCCAGGGAAAGACGAACCTCGCCGAGTCGATGGCGTACCTGGCATCGCTCGACAGCTTCCGTGGCGCCCCCACCGAAGCACTGATCCGCGTGGGCGCCGACACGGCGGTGGTGCGGGCCACGGTGTTGCACCCCGACGGCCGCGAAGTGTTGGTGGAGTTGGAACTCAGCCGACAGGGCCGCAACCGGGTGCAGGTGAACAAGCAGCGTCTCGGCCGCACCCGCGACCTCCTCGGCATCATGCGTGTCACCGTGTTCTCGCCCGACGACCTGTTCCTGGTGAAGGGCGGGCCCAACGAGCGTCGCCGATTCCTCGACGACACCCTGGTGGCGCTGGCGCTGAAGTACGACGCCATGCGGCTGGAACTGGACCGCATCGTGAAGCAACGCAACGTGTTGTTGAAGCAGGCCGGCGGGCGGTTGAACGACGAACTTGAAGTGACGCTCGACGTGTGGGACATGAAACTCGCCGAGGTGGGCGATCAGTTCGGCCATGCACGCGCCGTGTTGGTGGCCCGGCTGGCACCCATGGTGCAGGAGGCCTACGAGCAACTCGCCGACCGGCCTTCGGCCGTGGAACTGCGCTACGAACCTGGTTGGCGCGTGCGCGGACTGGCTGCGGCGTTGGCCGAGGCTCGCACCGACGACGTGCGTCGTGGTGTCAGCACCATCGGTCCGCATCGCGACGACGTCGACCTGTTCATCGGCGGCCTTCCGGCCCGCACCCACGCCAGCCAGGGCGAACAGCGCACGATGGCCCTGGCGTTGCGCCTCGCAGCACACCGCATGGTCGCCGAGAAGGCTGGCAGCAGCCCGGTGCTGGTGCTCGACGACGTGCTCAGCGAACTCGACCCCACGCGTTGTTCGGCCCTGCTGCGCAACCTTCCGCCCGGTCAGGTGGTGCTCACGACAGCAGGTGTCTTGCCCGATGCCGCCCACCCTGATGCGATTGTGCGCATCTCGGATGGCACAGTGGTGATGTGAGACGCGACGAACCGGTCCGATTGGGCGACAGCCTGCACGGGGTGATGAAGTCGCTGCGGCCCGACACCCAGGGGCGTGTGCAGCCGGCAGCGAGCACCCTCGGCGGTGTGTTCGGCCGGTGGGAAGAAGCGGTGGGCGCGGCGGTCGCGGCGCACGTGCAGCCCGTGAAACTCGATGGCACCACGCTCGTGGTGGAGGTCGACGACCCCGCCTGGGCCACCCAGTTACGGTTCCTCGAGAGCACCATGAAGACCCGGTTGGCGGAGGTCGCCGGGGCCACGGTGGAACGCCTCGAGGTGCGGGTGGCGCGCCCGCGCTGAAGGTCGCCGGGAGGGCCGTTCCAGAGCCCGCGAAACACCCAAAAATACCGGTGCTGGAGGGGGCTACCCTCCCCCTCTTCATCACACCCCTCAGGTAGACTTGAAACCACTTGCGACCACGGTTCTGCGCCCCCCTGCGGAACCCACGTGTCGCCTCCGTATCCGCAGGTCACGGCCTGTTTTCTCCCCGAACTGATCGAGGTGTGTGTGGCTTCCAACGCCAAGCAACCGAGTGCCGATTACGGCGCCAAAGATATCCAGGTCCTGGAGGGCCTCGACCCGGTCCGAAAGCGGCCCGGTATGTACATCGGATCCACCGGTTTGCAGGGTCTCCACCACCTCATTTGGGAGGTCGTCGACAACTCCGTCGACGAGGCGATGGCGGGCTTCTGCACGCGTATCACGGTGGTGCTGTTGCCCGACGGCGGTTGCCGCGTGGAGGACAACGGTCGTGGTGTCCCGGTCGACGCGTACCCGTCCGGCCCGCACAAGGGCAAGAGCGCCGCAGAGGTCGTGCTCACTGTGCTGCACGCTGGCGGCAAGTTCGGTGGCGAGGGCTACAAGGTGTCCGGCGGTCTCCACGGCGTGGGCGTCAGCGTGGTGAACGCGCTCTCCGAGCGCCTGTTCATCCAGATCGACAAGAACGGCAAGCGTTACGAGCAGGAGTACGCCCAGGGCGGCAAGCCCCAAGGCAAGCTCACCGAGGTGGGCGCCACCCCGGCCAAGGGTCGCACCGCGGGCACCAGCGTTACGTTCTGGCCCGATCCGGTCATCTTCGCCTCCGAAGGCACCGAGTTCGTGTCTCGCACGGTGCTCGAGCGCCTGCAGACCATGGCGTTCCTGAACCGCGGCCTCGAAATCGTCTTCAATGACGAGCGTGAGGACAAGGAACAAGAGGTCACCTTCCAGTACAAGGGTGGCGTCACCGACTTCGTGCGTCATCTCAACGCCTCCAAGGAAGCGCTGTTCTCCAAGGTCGCCCACTTCGAAGACGAAGACGACGAAGGCGGCCAGACGCTCGACATCGCCCTGCAGTGGAACACCGGCTATCACGAAGGCATCCACGGCTACGCCAACGGCATCAGCACCATCGAGGGCGGCATGCACGTGGAGGGCTTCAAGACCGCGCTCACCAGCGTGCTCAACAAGTACGCACGTGCCAAGGGCCTGCTGAAGGAAAAGGACGACAACCTGCTCGGCGAAGACATTCGCGAGGGCATCACGGCCATCATCGCCGTGAAGTTGCGCGAGCCGCAGTTCGAAGGCCAGACCAAGGCCAAGCTCGGCAACGTGCCGATGCGCAGCTTCGTGCAGAAGGCCACCAACGAAAAGCTCGCCGAATGGCTCGACGAGAACCCCACCGAGGCCAACAAGGTGGTGAAGAAGGCGCAGTCGGCAGCCCAGGCCCGTGTTGCTGCCAAGAACGCGCGCAACGCCATTCGCCGCAAGACCGCCCTCGCCGGTGCCGGCATGCCCGACAAGTTGAAGGACTGCAGCAGCGGCAACCCGGAGGAAAGCGAACTCTTCATCGTGGAAGGCGACTCCGCCGGTGGTTCGGCGCTGAACGCTCGCGATCCCCGCACACAGGCGTTGCTGCCCATCCGCGGCAAGATCCTCAACGTCGAGCGGGCCCGCCTCGACAAGATGTTGAAGAACAACGAGATCCAAGCGCTCATCACGGCCATCGGTGGCGGCGTCGGCGACGAGTTCGATGTGGCCAAGGCCCGCTACCACAAGGTCATCGCCCTGTGCGACGCCGACGTGGATGGCAGCCACATCCGCACCCTGCTGCTCACCTTCTTCTTCCGCCAGATGCGCGGACTCGTGGAGGCCGGCTACGTGTACATCGCCCAGCCGCCGCTGTTCTCCACCCTGGTGGGCAAGGAGAAGATCTATCTCAAGGATGAGCACGCCAAGGCGCGCTTCCTGGAAGAGCACCCCAACCACAAGAACGACTTCAACCGCCTCAAGGGCCTCGGTGAGATGGACTGGCAGGAGCTCAAGCCCACCACCATGGACACCTCGTCGCGCACCCTGCTGCAGGTGACGGTGGAGGAAGCCGCTGTCGCCGACGAGATCACGAGCGTCCTGATGGGCGACGACGTGGAATCCCGCAAACAGTTCATCACCGCCAACGCCCGCGACGTACGAAACCTGGACTTCTGATCGATGACTGACACACCCAATCCCCCCGAGAGCACCCCGCCCGGCGACGACATTCAGCCGGTCCAGTTGCAGGACGAGATGGAGCGCAGCTTCATCGACTACGCCATGTCGGTCATCATGTCGCGCGCTCTGCCCGACGTGCGTGACGGCCTGAAGCCGGTGCACCGTCGCATCATCTGGGACATGGACCAGCAGGGTTTCCGCCCGAACCGCGCCCATGTGAAGAGCGCCCGCGTCACGGGCGACACGATGGCGAAGTACCACCCGCACGGCAACTCGGCCATCTACGACGCACTCGTGCGGATGGCCCAGCCGTTCAGCCTGCGCCACCCGCTCATCGACTTCCACGGCAACTACGGCTCCCCCGACTTCGGTGCCGCCGCCGAGCGCTACACCGAGTGTCGTCTGCACCCATTGGCAATGCAGATGCTGGCCGACATCGACGAAGAGACCGTCGACATGCAGGCCAACTACGACAACACCACCGAAGAACCCACGGTGTTGCCGGCCCGCTTCCCGAACCTGCTCGTGAACGGCAGCCAGGGCATCGCCGTGGGTATGGCCACCAGCATCCCGCCGCACAACCTCGGCGAGGTCATCGACGCCACCATTCACCTCATCGACAACCCGGAGGCCACGGCCGACGACCTGATGGCGTTCGTGAAGGGCCCCGACTTTCCCACGGGCGGCATGATCCTTGGCCGCGCCGGCATCATGGATGCCTACCGAACAGGTCGCGGCAGCATCAAGATGCGTGCCACTGCCACCATCGAAGAGGGCCGTCGCGGCCAGATGCAGATCATCGTTACCGAGCTTCCGTATCAGGCCAGTTGCTCGGCCATTGCTGGTCGCATCCAGGAGCTGGTGGATGCCGGCGACCTCGATGGCATCGCCGACGTGAACGACGGTTCCGCTGCGGCGAAGACGAACCTCATCATCACCCTCAAGCGCGACGCCAACGCCAACGTGGTGCTGAACAACCTCTACAAGCTCACCCAGCTGCAGAGCAGTTTCCCGGTGAACATGGTGGCGCTGGTGCATGGCGTGCCGCGCACCCTGAACCTCGTGCAGGCGCTGCAGGGCTACGTCGAGCACCAGGTGGAAGTCATCACCCGGCGCACGCAGTACCGCCTCGACAAGGCGAAGCGCCGCGAACACATCCTCGAGGGCCGCATCAAGGCCCTCAACGTGATCGACGAGATCATCGCCCTCATCCGTGCCAGCGACGATGCTGCGGCTGCCAAGACCGGCCTGATGGCGGCTCCGTTCGAATTCAGCGAACTCCAGGCCACCGACATCCTCGAGATGCGCCTGTCGCAACTCACCCGCCTCAGCCGGATCGACCTCCAGACCGAACTCGACGATGTGCGGGCCCGGATCATCGAACTGCAGAGCATCCTCGATTCGCCCGAGAAGCTCCGTGGGGTCATCAAGACCGAGATGACGGCCATCCGCGACACGTTCGCCACGCCCCGCGTGTGCAAGATCGGTTTCGACGCCGGCGAGATGAGCATCGAGGATCTCACCGACGACAAGGAACTCGTCATCGTGATGACCGAGGCCCAGTACGTGAAGGCCGTGCCGGCAGCGTCGTTCAAGACGCAGGGCCGTGGTGGCCGGGGTGTCACCGGTGCGAAGTTGAAGACCGACGACATCGTGCGGCACGTCATCTTCACCACAGCCCACGCCTATCTGCTGTTCTTCAGCAACCGGGGTCGCGTGTATCGCCTTCGTGCCCTCGAGGTGCCCGAGCGCGAGCGTCAGGCCAAGGGCACGCCCATCGTGAACCTGCTGCCGCTGCAGCCAGGCGAGAACATCCAGGCCATCATCGACACCCGCGACTTTGCGGCCGAGCGCTACCTGTTCTTCGCCACCCGTCACGGTGTGGTGAAGAAGACCGCGTTCAACGAGTACGACAATGGCCGTCGCGACGGCCTCATCGCCCTCAACCTGCGTGAGCACGACGAGTTGGTTCGGGTCATCGAGACCAGCGGCAACGACGACATCTTCATGGTCAGCAAGGGTGGCATGACCATCCGTTTCAACGAGAGCGAAGTGCGGCCCATGGGCCGTGCCGCCTCCGGTGTGCGCGGCATGAAGTTGAAGGCCGGCGAGACGGTGGTGAGCGTCGATGTTGCCAAGGACGACACCTCCATCCTGATGATCACCGAGGCCGGCTTCGGCAAGCGTGTGCAGCTCGACAAGTTCAACGTGCAGGGCCGTGGTGGCCAAGGCGTGAAGGGCATGAAGTTCATCCGCAACAAGGGCACGCAGGTGGTCGCCGCGTTCATGGTGGGCGACGACGACGAAATCGTGGCCGTGGCCTCGGGTGGCACCACCATCCGTACGCCAGTGCGGGGTATTCGCCACATCGGTCGCGACGCCACCGGCGTCACCATCATGGGCGTGCCCGATGGTGAAGTGGTCGCCTCGGTGGCGCTCATCTTGGCCACCGACGACGACGAGTGACGCACACTCCCACTCAGCGCTGATGCGCTCGTATCGCGGCATCGGCCGCCTCTCATCCGAACACGATGGTGGAGGTGGCCGATGCGCGGTCGCGATGGAAACGATGTGGGCCAGGCGACCATGCTGTTGCTGGCGGTGGTGGTGTTGGTGGCCTTGAGTGCTGTGGCTGTGGCCGAGTTCGGGTATCGCATCGAACTTCGCGAGCAGGCTCAGGTGGCTGCCGATGCGGCGGCACTGGCAGGCACCACTGGCGGCAACGCGTCAGCGGCGGCACTCGCGGCAGCGAACGGCGGTGTGCTGGCGTTGTTCCGCATCGACGGGGCCGACGTGGTGGTGGAGGTGGTGGTCGGCGAGCATCGCGCCACGGCTCGCGCCACGCGCGCTCCCTGACATGGGTCCGTCCCATACACTCCGAGCGTGGACGACGTGTCCCCAGAGCCCCAGCCGCGCACGACGGCCCGCGCACCCAAGCGTGTCGCGCCCGCCAACTCGATCATCGACGATCGTCCTCGCCGCCGCACCCCAGCCCGCAGCGCGCCGGGCACCACGGTCAGCGCCATGGGTGATGCAACGGTGCTCACGTCGTCGTCGATCATCGCCGACCCACTGCTGCTGCCCGTTCGAGACGGCACGCCGGTGGAGATTCCGATCATTGTGCCAGCGCAGGTTGACGACGACGAACCCACCGTTGCCGTGCCGCGCACCGTGATCGCGGCACCCGAGTCCCTGACCGCCGACTTCGTGCCGACGCCGGATCCGCAGGTGGCCCAACTTCACGGTCCTCGTCAGATCACCATGGGCAAGGCGCGTCGGCCACGCGTGCGACGCGTGACGCGGGTGATCCGTCAGGTTGATACATGGAGCGTCTTCAAGGTGGCGTTGGTCTTCAGCCTGTTCCTCTACCTGGTGTGCCTCACGGCGGGCGTCTTGCTCTGGCAGGTGGCGCAGAACACGGGCACCGTCGACAACGTGGAACGGTTCTTCGAGAGCTTCGGATGGCAGAGCTTCCAACTCAACGGCGGCGCCATCTTCCACAATGCCTGGGTGGGCGGGCTGTTCGTGGTGGTGGGCCTCACCGGATTGGGCGTGCTCGTGGCGACGATGTTCAACCTCATCGCTGAGCTGGTGGGTGGCATTCGAGTGACGGTGTTGGAGGAAGAGGTGATCGCTCGCGAAGAGCGAGGCCTCGGCTGGCGGGCCAGTACGCGGCGTGGTGCCTCGCAGTAGGCGGATCTGGGATCCCACGCGGCCGATTGAGGGTTTTCGTCCGCGGCCGCTAACCTTTGCAACCGCTACTGGGGCTATAGCTCAGTCGGTTAGAGCGCATCCCTGATAAGGATGAGGTCACAAGTTCGATTCTTGTTAGCCCCACCACATAACACCAGGTAGACGAGTTGCAAGGCCCCCGCAAGGGGGCCTTCGTCGTTCCCAAGTCC
>CAIXIJ010000024.1 GCA_903919455.1 uncultured Acidimicrobiaceae bacterium
CGCATCGCCCACCGACGCCACCCAGGGCGGGGCTCCTTCCGCGGTGGAACCGATCAAGGGTTCCGACCTCGACAAGGCGCTTCGCGCCCTTGCGGCGACGAGCGTCCGCTACACCGCCGAGGTGGGCGAGATGGTGAACGCGTTCCCGTCCTACGCGATGAGTTTGGGCCGTCCGGAAGGGCAGCTGCGCATCATTGGCTCCGACACCATGGGACCGATGCTGTCGAGTGCCAGCATTGGGTACCAGCGGATCTACCCGAAGGCATCCATCGACGTCAGCCAGGGAGGCTCGTCGATGGGATTGGCAGCACTGGAGGCGGGCACGTGCGATCTTGCGGCGGTGGCGCGCACCGTCACCGCCGAGGAGCAGCAGCGCATCGCCACGGCGACCAAGAAGCAGGTGTTCGTGGTGCCGGTTGCCCAGGGTGCGGCGTGCGTGTACGTCAACGTCGACAACCCCTTGCGCTGCATCACGCGGAAGCAGTGCAACGGACTGTTCTCGATGACCCACTCGATGACGAAGGATCCGATCCTGCACTGGAACGAACTGGATCCCGCCTCTCCGCTCGGGCAGACCCTGCCGTCGCTCTACGTCACTTCCGCCAACTCGGGCACGCTGCAGGTGTTCACCGACTGGTGCATGCCGGGCGAGCAACTCACGACCATCGGCATGTACATGGAACGCGGTCCATCATCGGTCGTGAATGCGTGCTGCGCGTATCGCGACGTGCTCGGCATCTCCGGCTATGCGAATCGCCAGCCGCGCGCGCGTGCGCTGCCGATCGACATGGAGGACGGCAAGCCGCCGGTGGAACCCACGGTCACCAACATCCGCAATGGCGCCTACCCCATGTGCCGACCGCTGAACCTGGTGTTCCTGGCGCCGGATGCGAAGCAGATCCCGGTGAACATCCGCGAGTTCCTCCGGTTCCTGCTCTCCGAGGACGGCCAGGACACCATCGCGGAGGTCGGGAACATCCCCGCCGAAGTCACCAACCTGCCCGAGTTCCTCGGCCAGCCCGTCAACGGCATCTGGCAGTGACATAAATAGGTGCCGTGTTAATGCGGCACCTATTTCCGAGAAATAGGTGCCGCATTAACACGGCACCTATTTACTGCTTCGCGCTGAACGCGTGCACCATGCGGTGCGAGTAGGTCTTGCCCGGGCGCAGCACCACGTCGGGCCAGCCGGGCTTGCCCTGCTTGTTGATGCTGTCGGGGAAGGCCTGCGTCTCGAGGCAGAGGCCGTCGTTCTTGGCGTACGTGGCCGTGCCCTTGCCGGGCACGCCGTCGAGGAAGTTGCCGGAATAGAACTGGATGCCGGGCTGGTCGCTCGACACCACCATCACGATGCCGGACTTGGGGCTGCGCACGGTGGCGCAGGTGCGCATCGCGCCGGCAGCGCCGTTCACCACGAAGTTGTGGTCGTAGCCGCCCGGGTCGTCCTTGGTGGCGGGCAGCTGCGCAAAGTCCGTGCCGATGGCCTTCGCCTTGCGGAAATCGAGCGGCGTGCCGGCCACGTCCTTGATCTCGCCGGTGGTGATGAGCGCGGCATCGACCGGCGTGTAGCGGTCGGCGTTGAGCGTGAGCTCGTGGTCGAGGATGGACCCCGAACCCTGCCCGCCCAGGTTCCAGTACGTGTGGTGCGCCAGGTTCACGCAGGTGGGCGCGTCGGTGGTGGCCTGCATGTCGACCGCGAGCTCGTTCTTCGCGGTCAGCGTGTACGTCACCTTCGCCGTGCAGATGCCGGGGAAGCCCTCCTCGCCGGCCGCGCTCACGTAGGTGAAGGTGATCGACGGATCGCCGTTCACCATGCCCGCCTTGCCGTCCCAGAGGCGCTTGTCGAAGCCCTTGGCGCCGCCGTGCAGGCAGTTGGGCCCGTTGTTGCACGTCACCTGGCATGCCTTGCCGTCGATCGTGAACTGCCCCTTGGCGATGCGGTTCGCGCAGCGCCCGGCGGTGCACCCGAAGTACTGCGTGCGCTCGATGTACGCCTGGAGCGACGGCCGCCCGAGCACCACGTCCGTCATCTGCCCCTTGGCGTCGGGCACCCAGAGCTCGGTGACGATGGTGCCGTAGTCGGAGACCTTCATGGTCATCCCAGCCGCGTTCTTCAGCGTCCAGAGATGAACGGGCTTACCCTCAAGCGTGCCCCAGTCAGCCACCTCGATGCTCGGCGCACCCAGCGGCGCGGCAGGCATCACGGGTGCGGTCATGGCGAGCAGCGTGGCAACGGAGGCGAGCGAGGCGATGGTGGTGGCGAACATGGGGTTCCTTGCGTTGATCCAGCGTTCGTGCGTCGATGTCGTGATCAGGGCGCCACTCGCTCCATGCGCTTGGCGTGGAAGCGGCGGATGAGTTCGTCGGCCGCCACGCCCACCAGGAGCACGGTGCCGATCACTGCGAATTCAAGCTGCGAGCTGAGTCCCAGCAGGATGATGGCGGTGCGCAAGACCTGCAGCGTGGCGGCACCGAGCACGATGCCCACCACGCTCGCCTCGCCGCCGCGCAGGCTGCAGCCACCGAGCACGGCGGCCGCAATGGCGTAGAGCTCGTAGAAGTTGCCGAAGTCACTCGGCTGCGCGCTGCCGATGTCGAAGATGAAGAGCATGCCGCCGAAGCCGGCGAGCAGGCTGCACGCCACGTAGGCCAGCGTGACGAGCCGCGCCGTGGGCACACCCGAATAGCGCGCCGCGCTCTCGTTGCGCCCGGTGGCCAGCAGCCATCGCCCCCACACCGTGCGATTGAGGAACAGCGCGATCGCC
>CAIXIJ010000025.1 GCA_903919455.1 uncultured Acidimicrobiaceae bacterium
CTTCGATCGCGCCATCACGTTCTCCGTGTGGGAGCACATGCTGCACCCCATCGAGGCGTTACACGATCTGTACCGCATCCTGGCCCCCGGTGGCATCGCACACATACAGGCCGCCCTTCACCGGGGAATGATCGGCTCGCACCTCTACCGCGACATCTTCTTCCCCTGGCCCCACCTGCTGTTCGACGATCACGTGGTGGAGCAGTGGTACGTCAGCAAGGGCTTGCCTCCCAAGCGCAATGCCTGGGTGAACAACCTCACTTGGGCGCACTACCGGCAGGAGATCGTCGACCTCGGCTTCGAGGTGAAGGCATTCCAGATCCTCACCCGACCGTTCGACGAAGAGTTCTATCAACGCTTCCAGGAACCATTGGCCCGCTATGGCCGTTTCGATCTCGCTGCAGATGGGTTTGTGGTGGTGGTGCAGAAACCGATGGCCGCCATCACACCACCAACAGCGTGATGGTGGCGAAATGGCACCCGGCGGCCGCCACGGTGAAGGTGTGCCAGATTTCGTGGTACCCGAAGGTGTTCGGCCACGGGTCGGGCTTCTCTCGGACCAGCACAGGAATGCCCACCGTGTAGAGCAGACCACCAGCCAGCAGCAACGACAGTTCCGTTGTGGTGAGGCCCTCGAACAGCGCCGGCGTGGCCACCACCACAATCCAGCCAAGGATGGGGTACAGCGCGTACTCGAGCCACTTCAGGCGCTCGAACGCGACCTGCTTCAGCACCACGCCGGCGATGGCCCCCACCCACGCCACGCAGAGAATGGGGATGCCCCAGGCCGGCGGCAAGCCGAGCAGACAGATCGGCGTGTAACTCCCGGCAATGAGTACGAAGATCATCGAGTGATCCAGTCGCTGCATCAGTTGCTGCGTTCGCTCCTTGCGGGCCAACCGGTGATAACCCGCCGAGGTGCCGAAGCCCAGCAGCAGGGCCGCCATGTAGATCGAGGCTCCCACCGTTGCCGACGCGGAGCGAGCCAACACGATCAGCAAAATGCCCCCGGGGATGGCCAGCACGAATGCCGCCACGTGCATCCATCCGCGCCACGTGGGTCGCTCGTGCGCTGGTGTGACGGAAGAGGAACCCATGCGCGCACCCTAGGGCCACGGGAGCCGAAGCTGACTTCAGGAGGTGCCGTTCAGGCTGCCCTTGCGAGATCCATCGTCCAGAAGATGACGCCCTGAGGACTCTTGCGCGCCGACATGCCGATGCGGCTGAAACGAGGGTCGAGGATGTTCGCACGGTGGTGCGGGCTGTTCATCCACGCCTTCACGACGACATCGCACGTCAGCTGGCCGGCTGCCACGTTCTCGCCCCAGGTGTTCCATACGAACTTCTGGTTGGTGATCCGGTATCCGGCAGAACGCGACGTCCACGAGTTCATCACCCACTTCGACGTGGTGGGCGACGTGGCAACCCGGTGATAACCGTCGTGGGTCATCATGATCATCGCTGCCTGCTGGTTCGAATGCAGCTGCGATGCCATCTGCACCCGGTAGTCGATGACCAGCTTCGGGCGCGGAACGTGATCCACCTTGGTGCGGTAGGCGCGATATGAGTTGGCCAGGTCGGTGCACCGGCTGGCCACCCCCATCGCGTCGTTCGCCGTGGTGAGGCGACCGTAGACAGTGGCCGCCTGCGCGACATCGGGCATGGCCAAGGCGCTGAGGCCCAATGCCGCAGTCACCGTGAACGCTGAGAAAATGCGAGAAATCCGCATGCTGGTTGTCCCTTCGAGCTTCGCCCGCTCGATGTATCGACAGATTCCTGGCCCGCACCAAGAATCGCAATGCAACTGTAACGCTATCGCAGCGTAATCGTCGGCGCGCGGTACCCGCCGCCAAGATCGCCACACGCTTCGGCCAGCAGCGCCGAGACCCGAATGGATCGGCGATCGTGCAGGTACGGCGACACCACCTGCACGCCAACCGGAAGGCCTTCATCGGTGATGCCCACCGGAGTAGCGGTGCTGGGCAGGTACGCAGCCCCCACGAGTGCCGGCCAACCCTCCAGGCCCACATACGACCGCGCCACGCCATTCACATGGATGGTTCGTTGATCCCACTCGAGTTCCTGAAGGTGCGGGAACGCCGGCAGCAACGTGACCGGGCAGAGCACCACGTCGGCATGCTCGAAGACCGATGCCCATGCCGCGCGCAGGTCGGCGCGCGCTCGATGCATCGCCAGCCAATCCTGATGCGACAGCCCCCGGTCGGGTCCGTGAACTGCTACGGCGGCGCCGATCAGTCGAGCTCCCGTTCGCCATGCCGATGCCACATCCAGCGACGGGCGACGACGGCGGTCGACCACAGCCCCCGCAGCTTCGGCGGCGTCGACCGCGCGATGCAGCACCGCAGCCATCACGGCATCGATCTCGAGTTCGTCATCGTCGATCCACGCTGCGATGCGCAGACCACGCAGCGAATTGATCTCGGTGTCCGGCAACTCCAACCGCCAGGCAATCGATCGATCTGGCGTCGGCCCCGACAACACGTCGAGCAACAGTCGCAGGTCGTCGGCGCTGCGAGCGATGGGGCCGAACGTGTTCACGTCGCTCTCCACCGAGCGCGCCACATCCAGTGCGTCCGGCGCATCGAGATAACCGAGCGTGGGGATGATCCCGAAGCTCGGTTTGTGGCCGAAGACGCCACAGAACGCCGATGGCACGCGCACCGACCCGCCGATGTCGGTGCCCACCTCGAAACTCGTCATACCGCACGACACTGCGGCCGCTGCGCCGCCCGACGACCCGCCCGGCGTGCGATCCAACGCCCACGGGTTGTTGGTGGTGCCGAACATCTCGTTGAAGCTCTGCCAGTCGCCCGACCATTCCGGCAGGTTGGTCTTGCCGAACACGATGGCACCCGCCGCTTTCACGGCGGCCACGGCGGGGGCATCCTCGGTGGGAACGTGATCGGCCAGCGCAACGGCTCCACCCGTAGAACGAATGCCCGCTGTGGAGATGGCGTCCTTCACCGTGATGGGCAGGCCGTGCAGCGGGCCGAGGCGCTCGCCTCGGGCCACGGCAGCATCGGCGTTGCGGCACGCGAGACGAGCGCGACCGGTGTCGAGTGTGCAGACGGCATGCACCGCTGTATCGACACGCTCGATGCGATCGAGTAGCAGGTCGAGCAGTTCCTCGCTCCCGAGGCGACGATCTGCAATCGCCGCAGCCTGCTCGGTGGCAGTCCACAGGGTGGGGTCGGTGGCGGTCATGATCCTCCTTCATCCACGACCGGGTCGCCCAGCGCGCCGATCGTCACTTCGATTCCCAAGCCGGGCCCCTGCGGCGACCGCAGCATTCCGCCCTCGGTCCCTGGCATGCCCACGCCGTTGCTGACGGTGACCCAATGATGGAAGTCCACGGTGTGCGCCCGTTGCGCCGCCGGTGTGGACACCGACAGGTGTGCCATAGCGGCAGTGTCGATGTCGGCGCCGCCGGTGTCTTCCACGGTGACGGCCATACCGACCGACACCGCAACATCGCGTATCAGCCGAGCGTTGGTGACACCGCCGACCCGGGCGATCTTGATGGTGACGCCATCGATGCCGTGCTGCGCGGCATCCATCACATCTACGACTGAGGTGATCGATTCATCGAGCACCATCGGCCGGGCCGCGTGCGGACGCAGCATCACACTCTCGCGGAGGCTGGCGCATGGTTGCTCGAGCACGTACGACAGATCAGCGGTGGCGGCGAGAAAACGGCGGGCATCGCCGATCTGCCACCCACCGTTCGCATCGCAGTACAACTCGGCGTCGGGCACCGCAGCAACGACGGCTCGGAGGTGCTCCACGTCGGCTTGTGGATCGCCGCCCACCTTCACCTGCAGGCGGCGATAGCCGCTGTCGCGGTACTTACGCGCCGTCGCTGCCATGGTGTCGGGGTCGGATCGCCCGATCGATCGATAGAGCGTGGTGCCCTCGCCATCAGCCCCGCCCAACAGATCGTGCAGCGGCAGTCCTGCAGCCCGGCCGAGCGCGTCCCATGCCGCCATGTCGAATGCCGACTTGGCATAGGGATGGCCTTTCAGGGTGCGGTCGAGCACACGCGCCACCGATGCCACGGGGGCACCCAACAGGGCAGACGACAGCAGCGGCGCCGCTGCAAAGGCACCGTCGGCGAAGGCAGGGTCGTACATCGTGCCGAGCGGACTCATCTCGCCCCAGCCCTCCACCCCCGCATCGGTACCGATGCGCACCACGAGGCTGTCGAAACCCTCATCGACGCGCCCGCCCGACAGCACATACGGACCATCGACGAACGGTTGGAGTTGGCGAAAGCATGTGACTCTGACGATGCGCACGGCGCGAACGTAGCCCCGGAACTAGGTTGCGGCGCATGACGACGCTGCACTGGGCCGACAGCCGCATGGAGATCCACCGAGTGGTGGTGGGTTCCTACGACAACAACGTGTTCGTGCTGCGTTGCCGCGCAACGGGCGAGGCCGTGCTCATCGATGCCGCGAACGAACACGAACTCCTGCTCGAGCTGTGCCAGGGCCTCGGTGTGCGCCGAGTCTTGGAGACCCACGGGCACTGGGACCACATCGGCGCGGTTGCCCAGATTCGTGAGGCCGGCTACGAGGTGGGAGTGAGCAGCCTCGACGCTCCCATGCTGCACGAGGTGGGCTACGACGTGTTCATCGACGATGCCGAAGTGATCGAAATCGGACGCCTGCGGCTGCATGCCATCCACAATCCGGGCCACACCCCCGGGTCGGTGAGCTTCCTCGTGGACGGTGCTCCGCTGTTGTTCAGCGGCGACACGCTCTTCCCCGGCGGACCCGGTGCAACAAAGTTCGACGGCGGCGACTTCGCCACCATCATCGACTCCATCGACAACAAGCTCTTCACTTTGCCCGCCCACACCATCGTGATGCCGGGCCACGGAGTGAGCACCACCATCGCCCACGAACGCCCGCACCTGAAGGAGTGGGTGGCCCGTGGCTGGTAACCCCATCCGAGTCCCACAGCCCCATCCGAGTCCCACAACCCCATTCGAGTGTGGACTCGCACCCGGGGTGCGAGTCCACACTCGGATAGCGTGATGGAGATGGCGGACAGCGCGGTGAAGGGCTTGGGCGACATGGCGCCGAGGGCGCTCCCCGAATGCCACGCCACCGAACGAATCCGCCCCGACGGACGGCCCACGCCTGCCTTCCGCGAGCAGCTGCGAGTCATCCCATCGTGGAGGAACCTCGGGTCGGTGGTGTCGGTGTACCTGCAGACCGCAGCGGTCATCTGGGCCACGGTCGTGTGGGCGCCATGGGTCTGGCCGATCACCTTCGTGCTGATGGGGCGGGCCTTCGCCCAGTTCGCATCGCTCATGCACGAAGCGGCCCATCGGCTGCTGTTCAGCAACAAACGGGCCAACGACGTCGCCGGCAGATGGCTGCTCGGCTTTCCATCGTTCACGTCCACCGACGCCTATCGGCGCGTGCACATGGCACATCATCGCGACGAGTTCGGCCCCACCGAACCCGACATTCCGCTGTACATCGGCTACCCCATCGGTGAGGCGAGCTTCCGCCGCAAGTTGGTCCGCGATGCCACGGGTCGAACGGGCATCAGGCTGATGCGCGGGTTGCTGACGAATGCTCGTTCGAAGGACGCCCGCGTTCGGCACACGTTCTGGAAGATCATGTCGGTGCAGGCGGTCCTCCTCCTGGCCGCCATCGCCAGCGGTCACTGGTGGCTCTACCCCTTCTTCTGGCTGGCGCCATATCTCACGGTGTGGCGCGTGATCAACCGCCTGCGATCGGTGGCCGAGCACGGCGGCATGGAACGGTCGCCCGACCGGCGACGCAGCACCCACTCTGTCGCCCAGCATCCGATCGCCCGGATCCTGCTGGTTCCCTACCGAATCGGATGGCACCTGGCCCACCACGTGGATGCCGGTGTGCCCTTCCGCAACCTTCCGGCCCTCCACGAGGCCCTCCGCGAGGCTGGCTACGTGGATGCCACGATCGAACATGCCTCGTATCCCGCGATCTGGCGTGCCCTGCGCGCCGAACCGACGATCGCCTGATCGAACTCCTCGACGATCTGTCGGCTGGGGTTTCTACTACGGCCATAGTGGAAATACACTGAGGCTGTGACTGAGCTCTTCCGGATCGACGACCTCCATGCCCGACCCGTCACCGACGATGGTGATGCGGCCGACATCCTGCGAGGCCTGTCGCTGACGGTCGGCGTCGGCGAAGTGCACGCCATCATGGGCCCCAACGGCTCCGGCAAGAGCACGCTCGCCAGCACGCTGCTCTCCAGCCCCGAATACGAGGTCACCGGTGGTCGCATCGTCTTCCAGGGCGACGACATCACCGATTGGCCCACCGACGTGCGCGCCAAGGCCGGCATTTTCCTGGCGTTCCAGTACCCGCAGGAGATTCCTGGCGTCTCGGTCATCCAGTTCCTGCGTCAGGCCCTGTCGGCCCGCAAGGGCATCGATCTGTCGGTGTTGGAGTTGCGGCTCGCCACGATGGACTGGATGAAGCGCCTCGGCATGGACAGCTCGTTCGTCGACCGCTACCTCAACGAAGGCTTCAGTGGCGGAGAGAAGAAGCGCAACGAAGTGATGCAGATGGCCATCCTCGAGCCCGAACTCGCCATCCTCGACGAAACCGACTCCGGCCTCGACATCGACGCGCTGCGCATCGTGGCGAAGGGCATCCGCGAGATCCGCGTGGACCGTCCCAACATGGGCGTCGTGCTCATCACCCACTACCAGCGCCTACTCGACGAACTCCAGCCCGATCACGTGCACATCATGGTGAACGGTCGCATCGTGGCCAGCGGTGGAATGGAATTGGCCGCGCAACTCGAACGCGACGGGTACGAGGCATTCCGTTGACCATCGCGCCGCTCGATGTCGCCGCCATCAAGGCACAGTTCCCGCTGCTCCGGCGCGAACTGAACGGCGCACCGCTGGTGTACCTCGACTCGGCCAACACCTCGCAGAAGCCGCAATCGGTTATCGATGCGATGAGCACCTTCATGGAGCAGTCGTACGCACCGATCAACCGCAGCGCGTACCAGTTGGCCGCCGAAGCCACCGACGCCTACGAGGGCGCCCGCGCGAAGGTGCAGCGGTTCATCAATGCCCGGCGCGACCGAGAAGTGGTGTTCACGAAGAACGCCACCGAGTCGCTGAACCTGGTCGCACACTCGTGGGGCCGCGCCAACCTGCGTGAAGGCGACGTGGTGGTGCTCACCCAGATGGAGCACCACGCCAACATCGTGCCGTGGCACATGCTGGTGCAGGAGAAGGGCATCCAGCTGCGTTGGGTGCCGCTCACCGCCGACGGCCAGCTCGATCTTTCCACGCTCCCCCAGTTGCTCGACGGCGCAAAGGCGTTCAGCTTCACGGCAATGAGCAACGTGCTCGGCACTATCACGCCGGTGCAGCAGCTGTGCGCCGCAGCGCACGATGCCGGTGCCATCGCCATCGTCGATGGCTGCCAGTACGTGCCCCACAACGTCACCGACGTGCAGGCCTGGGGCGCCGACTTCCTCGCATTCAGCAGCCACAAGATGGTCGGCCCCTCGGGCGTCGGCGTTCTATGGGGCCGCGAGGCGCTGCTCGATGCAATGCCGCCCTTTCTGGGTGGCGGCAACATGATCGCCGACGTGCGCTTCGACGGGTTCACCACCGCCGAACTGCCCGCCAAGTTCGAGGCCGGCACGCCACCCATCATCGAGGTGGTGGGCCTCGGTGCCGCCATCGACTTCCTCGACGGCATTGGTATGGCCAACATTCGTGCCCACGAAGCCGACATGGCTGCGTACGCCATCGCCACGCTCACTGAGCGCTTCGGCGACGACATCCAGTTGCACGGTTCCTCGAACACGGAAGTGCGCGGGGCCACGTTCAGTTTCGCATTCCGCGACATTCACCCGCACGACCTCAGCCAAGTGCTCGACCAGCGCAACGTGTGCGTGCGAGCCGGCCACCACTGCGCCAAGCCGCTGATGCGCCTCATGGGCGTGAACGCCACGGCCCGGGCCAGCTTCTACCTGTACAACGACGAGCACGACATCGACGTGTTGGCAGACGCGCTCGACGGTGCAACGGATATCTTCGGTTTCTGAGAGGAGCCTCACCATGCCTGGCTTGGAAGACCTGTACCGCGAGATCATCCTCGATCACCATCGCAATCCGCGTAACCGCGGCGAGCTGGCCCCGCCGGCCTCGCATGCAGTGGGCCACAACCCGCTGTGCGGCGACGAGATCGACGTGTACCTCGAGGTCACCGACGGCGTGGTGAGCGACGTGAAGGTGGGCGGCCAAGGCTGCAGCATCTCGCAAAGCTCGGCGTCGATGATGAGCCAGGCCGTGAAGGGCAAGCCGGTCGAAGAGGTCCGGGCAATGGTGCGTCGCTTCAAGGGCATGATGAGCATCCCCGACGAGGACGGCAATCCCATCGAGCCCGATGCCTCGGTGAAGCTTGGCGACCTCGAGGCGCTGCAGGGCGTGGTGAAGTTCCCGGTGCGCATCAAGTGCGCGACGTTGGCGTGGAACACGCTGCTCCAGGCGCTCGAACAGAGCTGACCACCGCCTCGGCGCGTACGCTCGCCTGCGTATGCAGGAGTACTTCGACGACATCGTCCCCCACCCCGACGGCGTCGAGCCCTTGGACCTCATTCATGAACGGGCCTACGTGGTGCGGGCGTACCGCAAGGACAGCCAGACGCTGGTCATCCGCGGCGGAGTTCGCGACCAGAAGCCGCCGGGCCTCTATGTGCCCAGCGACCCCGATCCGTTGACGGTGCACCACATGGTGGTCGACCTCACCATCGCCGTGCCCACATTGGAGATCCTCGACGCGAGGGCTGCGTTGGAGACCCATCCGCACGAAGCATGCCCGCGTATCGAAGACCACTATCAGCACCTCATCGGGCTCTCGATCGCTCGCGGTTTCACCCACAAGGTTCGCGAGTTGTTCGGAGGCCCGCGGGGCTGCACCCACACCACGGCGCTGCTGCAGGCGATGGCCCCCGTGGCCATCCAGTCGATGTGGTCGTTCCGCGTAAAGGCGATGAAGGAGGGTGGCACCGAGGGCGGAGCGAACTTCTCCACCCCGGAGTCGCGCATGCAGGCGATGGCGATGAACCTGAACACCTGCCACATCTGGGCTGAGGATGGCGATCAGGTGCGGGGCATCCTCGCCGGCGAACCAATGGAGGTGCCGGTCTGGATCGTGAAGCGCTTCAAGCAACTCGGCCTCGACCCCACCACCTGGCGCAACTCCGACTGAGTCAGCGCTTGCCGCTGGCGATCTCGGCGAGCCGCGCCTTCACCAGCTTGCGTACGGTCGCCAACGGCAGCGGCGCATCCACGGGAAACCGCAGCGTGCCCTTTCCCGCGGGCGTTCCGCCCTTCAACGGGCCGGTCGTTGCCAGGATGCCGCCGCTACACGGGAAGTACGAACAGTGTTGCTTGAAACCCTCGTACGACGCCACCAAGGAGCCGCCGACGATGAACGATGGCATGTTGTACTTGATGCCTTCGTCGGCG
Source organism: uncultured Acidimicrobiaceae bacterium (assembly GCA_903919455.1). Lineage (GTDB taxonomy): Bacteria > Actinomycetota > Acidimicrobiia > Acidimicrobiales > Ilumatobacteraceae > UBA668. The sequence goes on from CAIXIJ010000025.1 coordinate 9,527, forward strand.
TCGGGCAGCACTTCGCGCAAACGGGAGCGCAGCAAGCGGAGCGTCGATTGCTGTGGCTCGGGAAGGTTGGCCAGGTGCGCTTCCACCGCATCGGCACCGGGTGAGTTCTGATCCACCATTCGACGAACGGTAGTGGTTGTCAGCCGATGGCTCGCATCGAGTTGTTGCGTGCGTCGTGCGTGAGTTCGGCGCGACCGAGGTGTTCCAGCAACGGCGGGATGTACATGCCGAACCTGCCTCGGTAGCCCTTGCGGAGTCCGTACCAACCCCCGATGGGGTTGTCGGTGGCACGCCCGAACGCCTCCACCGTGCCATCGGCAGCCGGCTTGTTCTCATCGGCAGCACCGAGTGGCACCCATTCCCCCTGCGCCAGCAACCACGCGTGAAGGTCGTCGAGCGCACGAGCGTCGTAGGACAGGCGCGTGGAGCCGACCTGACACACCAGTTCCGGCGGCACGGCAGCGTCATCGCGATACATCGTGAATGCCGACGAACCAGGCGCCGTGGTCAAACGCCAAGGATCTTCCCTCGTGCCGGAACCGCTCGTCATCGACCTCTCCACTTCATAGGTGCCTCGTCAGCCTGATATCGACGGTGCCCAAAGTCAACTGTGCGACTCGTCGGGCCTGGTGGAGAGTCGCTGACACAGCGAGCAGACGCGACAGTATGGGAAGTATCGAATCTGGGGGTAGCGAGATGGCTGAACTCGACGCGCTGCTCAGCACGCTGGAGGCACAGCGGCGACATGTGCTGGGCATTCTCGACGGGCTCGATGATGCCGCACTCTCGGCACCGGTATTGCCCTCTGGCTGGACGTGCGCTGGCCTCGTTCGCCACCTCACGTTCGACGTGGAGCGCTTCTGGTTCCGCAACGTCGTTGCCGGAGTGCCGTTCGTGCTGGACCCGGCCGCCGACGATGCGTGGCAGGTACCCGAGGGCGAAAGCCCCTCGATCGTGTTAGCCAACTACAGCGCCGAGATCGCAATGGCGAACGACGTGATTCGCGCTACCCCGCTGGGGGCGGCGCCGAAGTGGTGGCCCGACTTCTTCGGAGACTTCCGCCTGAAAGATCTACGCGCCGTGCTCTTGCACTCCATCGCCGAGACCGCCTGCCATGCCGGACACCTCGATGCGGCCCGCGAGCTACTCGACGGCCGCCAGTGGTTCACCCACTGATCCGCGTCATCGACCTCGTCGCGGCGCGAGCACGAACGACACGTCGATGACATCGTCGAGTTCGATGCCCTCAGCGTTGCGAACTGCGTCCTTCAGCGGCAGCACGTAGCTTCCGTTCTTCGGCCACAGCGAGGTGGTGAACGATGTCGCCCCGATGGTGGCCGACACGGGGATCATCCCCCACCCATACGACACTCTGGATGCAGCGTCCTTGATCTCCTCGGCATCCTCGGCCGGCACGGAGACGAAGTGAAACGGCGCTGGCCCTCGCCACTCCCAGACCACCCCGCTGAACCCGAACTGCACGCCCACGAGCCTATTGGCTTCACCGATCGAGCATCTTCGAGCGCGGACCACGGTTCACTACGCTGACCCCCATGGCGAGCGACGACGGTGACCGCACGAAGTTCTTCCCTGCGATCGAGAAGAAGCACGGCGGACCGATCACCATCTGGATCGAACGGCTCAAGGACCTCGGTGATGCCAAGTATCCGGAGCAGATCGCATACCTGCGCGAAAACCACGCGTTCAGCCAGGCCCACGCCAACGCACTGGTGATGTACGTGCGCAACTCGCCCACGTCGAAGCGGTTCGCTACGCCCGATGCCTACTTCGCGGCGCTCGACCCCGTGGCGGCCTCCACGGCACGAGCCATCTTCGCCGCTGTGATGAAGCCCTACCCTCGGCTCGAACTCGTCGTCGCCTGGAACCAGCCGATGCTCCGCGTCGATGGCCAGTACGTGATGGGCCTCTCCGCAGCCAAACACCATCTGCTCATCGCTCCTTTCAGCGGCAATGTGCTGGCGGCATTCACCGACCGGCTCGCCGGCTACGAGGTGAACAAGAAGACGTTCCGCGTGCCCATCGAGTGGAAGGTCGATGCGAAGTTGCTGCGCGACATCGCCAAGGCTCGCCTCGCCGAGATCGGCTGACCCACCTACGCGACGGCCCGCGGCTCACACCGACGGGTGCGGTGCGCCCGCCACCACGACAAAGGCATTGATCCTGGCGTCGAGATCGATGGAACCGAAGGCGCGCGCCACCGCAGCTTCCGCAGCCGCAGCGGCGGCAGCCAGTTGATCTGCACCCCGGGCCTCGAGGAAGTTGCGCATCGGCGTGCCGTAGCAATAGGCGGTGGCAACCACTTCGCTCGTAGCCGCACGGCTCCGCGCCTCCACCTCATGGACGTCGATCACGCTGTCGTAGCCCGCCGCCCGCAGGTCGGCACGAATGACCTCGGAGGCGTAATAGCCGTGCGGAACCCGCTCCATGAACACGGGCGGGTCCGCCGGAAACAGATCGGCCACCGCAGACGACACCACGTGCGCGAATTCGTTGTGCTCGATTCGATCCCACACGTTGAACACAAACCACCCTCCCGGGCGCAGCACGCGGAGAATCTCGCGGTACCCCTCGACACGGTCGGGCAGGAACATCACGCCGAACTGACAGACCACGACATCGAAACTGGCTTCGGGGTACGGCAGATTCATCACGTCGGCCACATCCCACTGCACCGGCCGTGCGGTTCCCACTGAGGACGCATGGTCGATCATCGCCGGGCTGAGGTCGGTAGCAACCAGCGAGACCGACTCGGGCAGCGCCGTCGCCATCGCTCGCGTCACAGCGCCCGTTCCCGCCGCCACCTCGAGCACACGGGCAGCGCCAAGCGACTGGACCCGAGACGCGATGTCCGCCGCGTAGACGTCGAAGATCATCGGAACGAGATAACGGTCGTACATCTCCGGCATTCCGCCAGCGAAGGACACCTCATGAGCACGCTCGTTCATCGTGACGCTCCTCGGTTGTAGAACGCAAGGCTCCCACATCCAACGTTGCCCCTCAACCAGTCGCGCGACCCGATGCCGAAGACGCAGTGCCACTGCCACCCGCGTTGTATGTCCGGAACACGAGGATTACGGTTCGGCTCATGGCCGCTACTCCTGGTGACAAGCAGGTGGAGATGCACGCACACAGCCCTGAAATGCGAACCGTTACCCGATCGGATCGGCGGCCGTGAGACAGCGCCTCGTCTCCGTTGCCCTCCTGATCGGCTTCGCCTTGGCCGGTTTGGCCAGTGCCGCAAGGGCGGCCACCGCTGCACCTGCGGCCGTCGCCCCAACGGCAGCATCCTTCAACCCCTACGCGGGCACCCGCGCCGCGGTCGTTGCGAAGGGCACCAAGGCAGCCAAGACCCTCGCAACTCCCGACGGCCGCACCCGCCGGTACCGCACGTACATGCCGTCCACCATCGGCGACGGCGTGCCGGTGCCGTTGGTGATCGCCCTGCACGGAGGGCTCGGCAACTCCTCCCAGTTCGAGGCCAACTCTGGGCTCGATGGGTTGGCCGAGTCGAACAGGTTCATCGTGGTGTATCCCGACGGCATTGGTAACAAAGTCGACGGCACCGGCTTCCAGACCTGGAATGGCGGGTACTGCTGCGGTCCCGCAGCGGCGAAGGCGGTCGACGACGTCGGCTTCGTGCGACAGCTCGTCACCGTGTTGCAGGCCAGACTCCCCATCGACCGACGCCGCATCTACGTCGTCGGGCACTCAAATGGCGGCATCCTCGCTTACCGACTGGCGTGCCAACTGTCGGATGTGGTCGCCGCCATCGGGGTGCAAGCCGGAAGCAACGTGGTGAAGAACTGCCATCCCGCAACGCCGGTATCGGTAGTGCATCTCCACGGCACAGCGGATACGAACATGCCCATCCAAGGGGGCAAGGGGTCAGGCATGTCGACGACCGTCTTCGTATCTGCTCGATCGGCCGTCACCGCCATGGCCACTGCAGACCATTGCAGCGTGTCCACCCCGGTCTTGCTCGTCACCAGCAATCCCGACGTCACCGCCCAGTCGTGGAAGCCTTGCCGGTCGCGCGCGGAGGTCAGGTTCATCACCGTGAAAGGCGCCACGCACGCCTGGATGGGTCACCCAGGCCGATCCTCGGCGGCGGCGGCGTATGTGGGTGTGCCGTATCCGCGCCTCGACGCGAGTCGAGCCCTTCTCTCGTTTCTGCTCACGAAGTCGAAGTAGGCCCATCCGGCCAGCAACCGCCCACCTACAGCGCCAGCAGACGCTCCTCGAACGGATAGTCGTTCATCACCTCGACACCGGTCTCGGTGATGAGGAGTTGGTCCTCCAATTTCACTCCCTGCCCGCTGCGTTCGGAGCCGATGTAGCTCTCCACGCAGAAGACCATGCCCGGCTCGAATGCATCGTCCAGCGGGTACGGCACACCCGGCGTGTAGAACGGGAGATTCGGATACTCGCCGATCATTCCGAGACCATGACCAATGCAGTAGTAGCGACTCGACCGATGTTCTTCCGGAACCACCCATGCGTTGCGAGCTACTTCCTCGAACGACGCTCCTGGACCGATCAGTGACACGTTGTGCTGAAGTTGCTCATGCGCACGCCGATACAGATCCCGCTGCTCCGGGCGGCCCGGTCCATCACCGGCGAGGAAGGTCCGGGAGAAGTCGACAGAACAACTCTCGAAGGCCATCGCATCGGTGTCGAGGCAGACCAGATCGCCGTCCTGAATCACCCTGGTGCCGCACTCCTGAAAGTACGGGAACGTGTTCGGGCCGCTTTCCAGCAAGCGCGTGACCACCATCTCCCCGTGCCCCGCGACGAGTGCTCCGATGAAGATGCTCCAGATCTCGTTCTCCGTCATCCCCGGGCGAAGCTCCGCCTCCATCTGCTGAACGGCACCCACGGTCCGACGAACCGCTTCGCGCATGTAGGTGATCTCCAACGGCAGCTTCACCCGTCGTGTACGGCTCATCGGCACGTCGGCATCGGAGATCCTGAAGCCCTTCTTCCGCAGCGCATCCACGGCGGCAAACGGAATGCTGTCGACGGCCAAGGCGCTGATGTCGCCCATCTGCTCCCGCACCAGCGCCGCAATCTCGTTCGCCATCGATTCCACTTCGGCAGCGAGGAAACCGTTGCTGCTCACATGGCTCAACCCATGCGCTGTGCGCACCTCATCGACGGTCGGCAGGTCGGCGGCAAGATGCTCGCCACCGAGGTAATCGAACAGGATCGTCGGCCCATCGGCAAACACCAGCAAGTACCGCGCAGGGACACAGAGGTTGAACACGCTCATGTTCGATGCCCCGGTGATGTATCGGATGTTGAACGGATCGCGTAGCAACATCACCGGCACGTCGAGCGACGACATGAACCGTCGGGTGTTCGCCAAACGCTGCAGGTATAGCTCGTGCCGTGTGGATGTGCTGTCGAGATCGAGACGAGCGGCGAGGTCGAATGCCATGAGCGAAGAGTAACCAGCGCAGGGAACAGGCACTCGGTGTCGCCGTTCTTGTCGCTGCCGTATCACCAGTGATGATGGTCCACCCGCGCCAGGTACGAGCTTTGTGTCAGCAATTCTTTCCGGCCGATCCGGAAGAACTGATCACACAGACAGCGTGTCTGCGCAGAACTCAGGCCTTCTTCAGGTCGGTGACCAAGCCTTCGCTCGCCTCGACCAACTTGTGGGGCTCGATGCCGAACACGTCGTGCCAGGTGCCCGCCGCGGCCCAGACTTCCTCGTACTGCAGCAAGTCGGGGTCGATGAAGATGCGCAGGTGGCTCTTGTGGCCGAAGGGCGGCACCCCGCCGAGTGCTTCTGAATCCGAACGACGACCCGTTCGCCGACATCGACCGCAAGATCGCCGATTCGTCGTGGGGTTTCATCGTGATGGTCGAACGTGACGACATCGTCGGCACCGTGATGGTCGGCTACGACGGGCACCGCGGCTGGATCAACTATCTCGGATGCCATCCAGACCACCGACGGCGTGGCGTCGCAACCGCACTCATGGCCGAGGCCCAACGGCTTCTCCTTGAGCGCGGATGCCCGAAGATCAACCTTCAGGTGCGTGAGAGCAACGAATCCGCTCATCGCTTCCACGAGAGCCTCGGCTACGCGAACGACGACGTGACATCGTTCGGCCCTCGTCGTGCGCGCGACAACTGACGGCGACCCTGTCACACCCTGGGGTTAGCCTGTCCTTATGGCTCGACGCGCCGACGACCTTGGACCCGCCATCGTGGTGGTGAACCCCGACGAGGACTGCTCCGCGGCCGCGGGTCGCAACGTCATCGACGAGGTTCTCGCCTCGCCGGTCGAGCCGTCCCCCGAATCGCTGCATGCAGCCGAGATCCTCCGCGAGCTCCGAGACGCCACGCAGTGACCCGCGTCGTCATCGACGCGTCGGCCGGCGCCGAAATCGTCACCGCCACCGCACGCGGGCGGGCACTCGCCCGCCTCCTCCCCGGCGATGCCGAACTCTGGGTGCCAGAGCACTTCTACGTGGAGGTGCTTGGCGTGCTCCGACATCAGTCGGTCGTCACCCACATCATCAGTCCCGACAGAGCAGAACTCGCCATCGACCGCCTTCGCCGCTGGCACCTCCGACAGGCGGCCATCGCACCCCTCGTGCTTCCAGCATGGTCACGTCGCCACAACATGTCGGCCGCCGACGCCGTGTATGTGGCGCTCGCCGAGCAACTCGGCGCTTCCTTGCTCACCGACGATCACCGGCTGATCCGCACACCGTCGTTTCCATCGGGTGTGACCGTCCTGCAGCTGCCGCTGCGATGAGCGTCAGCCGCGTTTCAGCTCCACGACCAAGCCTTCGCTGGCCTCGACCAGCTTGTGGGGCTCGATGCCGAACACGTCGTGCCAGGTGCCCGCCGCGGCCCAGACTTCCTCGTACTGCAGCAAGTCGGGGTCGATGAAGATGCGCAGGTGGGTCTTGTGGCCGAACGGCGGCACGCCGCCGATGGGAAAACCGGTGGTCTCGCGCACCACATCCGCGTCCACACGCGCGCACTTGGTACCGCCCGCAGCAGCGGCGAGCTTCTTCTCGTCGAGCTGGTTCGCACCGCTGACGTAGGCGAGCACCACCTCACCGTCCACACCGAAGATGAGGCTCTTCACGATCTGCCCCACCTCCACCCCAATCACGTTCGCTGCATCGATGGCGGTCTTGGCATTCCCGAAGTTGCGGGGCACGATGTCGAGGCCCCGGGTTCGGGCAGCCTCCACAACTCGGGTGACATTCGGGTGCACATCGGTCATCCGGAAACTTTCGCACAACACCTGCTCTGCGTTGCAGACGCACGCCGATCGCGTTACCTTCTTTCTCGAAGGGGAGTATCCCTCCGCATCAACGTCGTCATCACGGTGCTTGCACCCGGCGCTGGTGGGCCTGGCAGGCCGGGAAAGACCTTCGGAAAACGAGTCAGTCGTTACCGAGGAGATCTTCTTTGCCTACTGCCACTTCACCCCACCGCCTCGAGGCCGCCGATGTCGCTGCTGCGCTCGATGTCGACCCGACGGCCGGCCTGCAGGTACACGAGCACGCTGCCCGGTTGGCTGAACATGGTCCGAACGAACTCGCAGCCGCTCCTCGAGTGCCGGGCTGGCGACGGTTCATCGCCCAGTTCCAGGATCTGCTGATCCTCATCCTGCTGGGCGCTGCTGCGGTGGCATTCTTCGTATCCGGCGAGGTGAAGACGCCGCTCGTCGTGCTCACCGTGGTGCTGCTGAACGCGGTCATCGGGTTCGTACAGGAGAACCGTGCGGAGCAGTCGCTGGAGGCGCTGCGCAACATGCTCGTCGCCCAGACACGAGTCCGCCGCGGCGGTCAGTTGCACAACGTCGACACCGCACAGGTGGTGCCGGGCGACATCGTGCTGGTGGAAGCGGGCGATCGGATTCCCGCCGACGCCCGCATCCTGTCGTCC
>CAIXIJ010000026.1 GCA_903919455.1 uncultured Acidimicrobiaceae bacterium
GGAATCACCACGGCAGCCGCACCGGATTGCGCGGCGGCGGCCACATCATCGATGCCCCATGGGGTGTCGAGGCCATTGCAGCGAATGGTGAGTTCGCGGTTGCCGTACTCGCCCGACGAGGCTGCTGCCACTGCGTTGGCGCGGGCGGCTTCCTTGGCGTCGGGGGCAACTGCATCCTCGAGGTCGAAGATGATGGCGTCGGCCGCGATGGTCTTGGCCTTCTCGAGGGCACGCTCGTTGGCGGCCGGCATGTACAGCACCGAACGGCGGGGGCGCAGATCGCTCATTGCGTGTCCTTCATGTTGAGGGGAGTCCTTCAGAATCCGTAGGCCGAGGTGAGCTCAGGGTCGCGGGCGGCCAGCTGGCGGGCGAGTTCCACGACCACCTTGCATTGCTTCACGGAGGCGTCGTCCTCCATCTTGCCGTCGAGCATGATGGCGCCGGTGCCGTCGCCCATCGCGTCGATCACTCGCTGCGCCTGGCGCACGTCTTCGGGGCGTGGGCTGAACACGCGCTTGGCGATCTCCACCTGCACCGGGTGGAGGCTCCACGCGCCGACGCAACCGAGCAGGTAGGCGTTGCGGAACTGGTCCTCGCACGCCACCGTGTCTTTGATGTCGCCGAAGGGCCCGTAGAAGGGGAGCAGGCCGAAGGTGACGCAGGCATCCACCATGCGGGCGATGGTGTAGTGCCACAGGTCTTGCTGGAACGTGGCGCGGGGTGCGGTGTACTCGGGACCATCGGCGCCCTGAGGCGGGTCCACTCGCACCACGTAGTCGGGGTGGCCGCCGCCCACGCGGGTGGTCTTCATGCGGCGGTTCGCAGCGAGGTCGGCGGGCCCGAGCGACAGGCCCTGCATGCGCGGCGAGGCGGCGCAGATCTCTTCGATGTTGGCCACGCCACGAGCGGTCTCGAGGATGGCGTGCACGAGCAGGGGCTTCTTCAGTCCGGCCTTCGCCTCGAGCTGTGCCAGCAGTCGATCGACGTAGTGGATGTCTTCGGGGCCCTCCACCTTCGGCACCATGATCACATCGAGTTTGTCGCCGATCTCGCCCACCAGCGTGACGAGGTCGTCGAGTGCCCACGGCGAGTCGAGGCTGTTGATGCGCGTCCACAACTGGGTGGTGCCCATGTCGACCGTTTTGCCGACCTTCACGAGGCCAGCGCGAGCCGCTTCCTTGTCGGCCATCGGGATGGCGTCCTCGAGGTTGCCGAGCAGGATGTCGACCGTGGGGATGATCTCGGGCAGCTTCGACACGAGCTTGTCGTTCTGCGGCGGGAAGAAGTGGATTACCCGGCTGGGGCGGAAGGGGATCTCTCGGACGGGCTCGGGGGCACCGGCGGCGAGAGGCTTGAAGAAGTCACGAGGGCTGCGCACATCGCAAGGTTAGGTTGATGCGGTGGCGCACCCGAATTTCGACGCGATCCTTTTCGACGCTGGCGGCATCTTTTTGCTGCCCGACCCCACCATTCTCGGCCCTCTGCTCGTCTACCACGGTGGAGATCCGTCGGTGGACGCCCATCGACGCGCTCACTATGCGGGCATGGCCGCCAAGAGCGCAGCGGGGGCACAGGAGAAGTTCTGGCACGACTACAACGAGGCGTATGTGCGAGCCGTTGGTGTGCCCGAGCACGACGTTGCCCTGGCGTCTCAGGTGCTCGAGCAGACACGTAACGCCTGGACCTGGCGCTGGGCCATTCCCGAGAGCGTGAAGGCCCTGCGCGCGCTGGATGCACTCGGCGTGCCGATGGGTGTGGTGAGCAATGCCAGTGGCCAGATTGCCGACGTGCTGCTGCGGAGTGAGGTGTGCCAGGAGGGTGAGGGGCCGCACACGGCGATGCGAGTGGTCATCGACAGTCATGTCGTGGGCATTGCGAAGCCGGATCCGCGTATCTTCGACTTCGCCCTCGTGCACTTCGACGGCATCGAGCGATCCCGCATTGCGTACGTGGGCGACTCGGTGACGATGGATGTGGGCGGTGCTCGCGCAGCCGGGCTGCACCCGATTCTGCTCGACCCCTACGACGACCACCCGGACGCCACGTTCGAACGAATCACCTCGCTGCTGGAGTTGCTGCCGTGACCGGCGAACACGTGAGTGAGCGTTGGGCGCAATGGCGCCGCGACATCGACCTGGCGGAGTACCACACTCGCTGGACCCGACTGGAGGTCGAGGGCAAGGCGACGCATGGCGAGGCCGACCTCATCGCCTCGTATGCGCCTACAAGCGTGCTCGACGCCGGATGCGGCATGGGCCGCGTCGCCATCGAACTGGCTCGCCGTGGCTTCGACGTTGACGGCACCGACCTCGACGACGACCTGCTGGAGTACGCCCGTTACGACGCACCGCATCTGGCATGGATCCATGGCGACCTGTCCACGGTGTCGCTGCCGCGCAAGTACGCCCTCGTGGCGATGCCGGGCAACGTGATGGTGTTCTGTCGTCCCCAGGACCGTGCCCCAATCGTTGCCAACCTCGTCGCGCACATGGAACCCGGTGCGGTACTGATCGCTGGGTTCATGTTGGAGCGCCGACCCGAGGCGATCACGCTGGCCGAGTACGACGCCGCGTGCGCCGCTACCGGACTTTCATTGGCAGACCGCTTCGCGACCTGGGAGCGAGCGCCGTACGACGACGGCAACTATGCCGTCAGCGTGCACCGCAACGATTGATCAGGCGGTGGCGTTGGCCACGAGTGTGCGCGCAATGACCTTCAGGCAGAGGGTCTCGTCGGCACCTTCGAAGATGCTCAGCACTCGTGCGTCGACGAACAGGCGCGACACGGTGTATTCCTCCGCGTAGCCCATGCCGCCGTGGATCTGCATGGCCTCGCGGGTGACCCACTCGGCGGCCTTGCACACGTAGGCCTTCACCATGGCTGCTTCGGCCGTGCCTTCGCCCTTGGCCATCATGCGCGACACGGCGTAGGAAAACTGGCGGCCCGCCTGGGTGAGCATGGCCATACGGCCGAGCTTCACCTTGGTGAGTTCGTAGTTCATGATCGGCTGGCCGAACACGGTGCGGTTCCGGGCGTAGTCGAGGGCCGCTTCGTACGCAGCCTGCATCACGCCAACGGCGCGCGCTGCGGTTTGCAGGCGGCCGTTCTCGAAGCCGGCCATCTGGAGGTAGAAGCCCTTGCCGAGGCCTTCGGGGCCGCCGACCAGATTCTCTGCCGGCACCCACCAGTTGTCGAGCGCCACTTCGTAGCTGTGCATGCCGCGGTAGCCGATGGTGTCGATGGCTCGACCCTCCATCTTGCCGCCGGTGCCGTCTTGCACGAACTGGAAGCCGTGGCCCTCGCCGCGGGGCTTGGGCACGATGAACAGGCTGAGACCGCGGTGGGCCTTGCTGCGGTCGGGGTCGGTGCGGGCCAGCAGTGCCAGCACATCGCCTCGGGCACCAAAGGTGCACCAGGTCTTCACGCCGTTGATGACGTAGCCGGCCTCGCCGTTGGGGCCCGCCTTCTCGGTAGCGGTGACGGTGAGGCCAGCCACGTCGCTGCCGTAATCGGGCTCGGTGACGGCCACGGCGGGCATCACTTCGGCGACCGCAAGCTTGGGCAGCCATTCCTGCTTCTGCGCCTCGGTGCCGCCCTTCACGAGCGCACGGGTGAGGATCTCGGGGCGGGTGATGAGCGAACCGCCGATGCCCAGCGAGCCGCGGCTGAGTTCCTCAGTGGCCACCACCATGCCGATGTACTCGCCGTCGCCGCCCTCGCTGTAGCCGCCGTACTCGGTGGGCACGCTGAGGCCGAACGCCCCCATCTCGGCAAGGCCGGTGATGATTTCCTCGGGCACGTCGGCGTTGGCGCGGTGCACGTGCTCGGCGTGCGGCCTGATGACCTTCTCGGCGAACGATCGGAAGGTGTCGGCCACCATCTCGAACTCGTCGTCGAGGTGGCGGGGGCCGGGGGTCTCGGCCAGCGATGCCACGAACTCGGGCGAGCGGAACTGCTCGAGGAAGGGGTGTGCGGCGCTCATCGGTGCCACCTCCAGCCCCCACACCTGCTCGCGGCCGGCGAGACGAGTGATGAGGTCGTGGGCCATGTCGGCGGTGAAGGCGCAGGTGATGGATGCTTCCTGGGCGCCCTTGCCGCCGTAGTCGAGCAGTGCTCGGGCGGTTTCCACCTGGGCTGCCGCATGTGCAAGGTCGTATGCGAGCACCTGGTGCACATCCGGACCGCCGTTGGCGGCGAGGTGGCGAACACCCTTGCCGACGATGTTGGAAGCGAGTTCGATGACGTCGGCTGCTGCGGCGAGATCGGGGGTGGGCAAAGCGTCGCTCATAGGGGCGACGTTACCCCTGGGTAATCGGGCACGTCGAAACGATCTAGGGGATTCTTGGGATCTGTGGGAGGCTGTCGATATGCGGCTCTGCGTGTACTGCGGCTCGAACACCGGCACATCGCCGGCTTTCGCTGCGGCGGCGCGCCAGTTGGGCGTCGCGATGGCCAACCGCGACATCGGCTTGGTGTACGGCGGTGGCAGCGTGGGCTTGATGGGTATCGCAGCGGACGCTGCCATGGGTGCCGGCGGCGAGGTGATCGGTGTGATCACCGAACAGTTGGTGAACGCCGAAGTGGCGCACAGGGGGCTCACGCGGCTCGAGGTGGTGCCGAGCATGCACGAACGCAAGGCGCGGCTCTCGGACCTGGCCGACGGTGTCATCGTGCTGCCCGGTGGTTTCGGCACCGTCGACGAGTTCGCCGAGATGCTCACCTGGAACCAGTTGGGCATCGTGGCCAAGCCTGTGGTGCTCCTCGACGTCGAGGGCTTCTGGGAGCCGCTGCTCACCTGGATGGACCGAGCGGTCGATGCCGGCTTCGTGCGTTCGTCGCATCGCATGCTCGCGCAGCGTGCCCGATCGGTCGACGACGCAATCGCTCTCGCCACTGGGCCGGTGCCCGACACCCCGCACAAGTGGCTCGACCGCGATGGCACCCCTGCCGGTGGTTTCATCACCGGCTCCGTGCCGGTCATCCGCCCCTGATTCTCTAGCTGGCGGCGGCTGTGTCGTCGATCACCCACTGGATGAGCGCGGCGGCGTCGGCCATCAGTTCGCCGGGCACCTCGCCGTGTTCGCCGTTAGCGCGCACGTGCAACGCCGCCTCGATGGCGGGGTGGAACCGGTCGGGTGCAACCTGCAGTCCGTACTCGCCAGCGCCGCGTTTCGAGGTGACGCCACCGGTGAACGCCGTGAAGTGCAGCCGAAGCGCGCCTAACGCGCTCCACACGAACGACTCGCCGGCGAACGCCCGGCCCGGTTCGCGTTCGCACACGGCGCCGACATCGAGGGCAAGGTCGGTCCAGTAGGTCTTCAGGTTCTCCACCACGAAGCGAACCCTGGCTTCCATGTCGGTGGGAATGCCCAATGTGGAGGCCGGAGCACCGCGCACTGTCACACCGTATGTTGCGAGGGTGTACCAGGTGATGGGGTTGATCTCGAAGCAGTCGCCATCGTGGTGGAGTTGGCCGTCGAGCGTCCAGGGTCGGTGCAGGCCGGTGGCAGGTTCCACCCACAGGTCGCCCCACGCGAGGTAGGGCCCGTCGATGTGCGGTAACGGTTGCTGCTCGGCCAGCAGTGCGTGCACCGTGCGCAACGTGCCGTAGTCGTCGTCGGTGGCGGGTTCGGCAGTGACCACCACCACATCGATGTCGCTCGTGTCGGGCACCCAGTCGCCGAGTGCGTACGACCCCACCACGTACAATCCCTCCACCAAGCCGGGTGCCGTGGCGTCGACCACTTCCAGGTATGTGCCGAGTGCGGTGGCGACATCGATGGACTGTTCGTTCACCGCGGGGACGGTATCCGACCGGGTGTTACCTTCGGATGTCATGGCATCCATCGATCTCCAAGCCGTCGGCGTCACCGCCGATGCTCTGTTCGCCCCCGATGCACCTCACGGTTGCAGCTTGGCGTTGCTGGTGCTGCAAGCCGGTGAGGTGTGCTACGAGCGCTACGGCATGCAACCCGACACGCCGTTCGGTCCGGGCGGTCCTGTGGATGCCGACACGACGCTCATTTCGTGGAGCATGGCCAAGAGCATCACGCATGCAGCGGTGGGCATCCTCGTGCGCGATGGCCTACTCGACGTCGCCGCCCCGGCCCCCGTGCCCGAATGGAGGGGTACGCCGAAGGAAGCCATCACCTTGCAGCATCTGTTGAACATGCGCTCGGGCCTGCATTTCGTGGAGGACTACGTCGACGAAGGGGTGAGCAACTGCATCGAGATGTTGTTCGGCGGCGGTGCTGCCGATGTGGCCGCCTACGCCGCCTCGTTGCCCCTCGACCACGAGCCCGGCACGATGTGGAGTTACTCCAGCGGCACGACGAACATCATCAGCCGCATCATCGGCGACGCGGTGGCAGCGGAGGGTCTGAGTCATCACGAGAGCATGGAGGCCTTCCTGCGCGACCGACTGTTCGGCCCTCTCGGTATGCATTCCGCCACGCCGAAGTTCGACGATGCGGGCAACTTCATCGGCTCGTCGTACGTGTTCGCCACTGCCCGCGACTTCGCCAAGTTCGGCGAGTTCTACCGACACGACGGTGTTACCGCCGACGGTGTGCGCATCCTCCCGGTCGGGTGGATGGAGCACGCGAGGGCATGGACCGCGCACGACGACGAAGGCGACCTCGGCTACGGCGCGCAGTGGTGGCTGTGGCCGGAGTTCCCGGGCAGCCTCGCGTGCCATGGTTACGAGGGCCAGCATGTCGTGGTGGTGCCCGACCGCGAGTTGGTGGTGGTGCATCTGGGCAAGCGTCCTGCGGAGAATGCACCGCTGCTGCAGGGCCAGTTGGCCACCATCATTCGTGCTGCTCATCCCTGAGGCCCGCTCTGGGAGACGCCATCGGCTCGTGCGGATCGGCTAGCAATGAGGCGTGGCATTGGATTCGGGACCCCTCACAGGTGAGTTGCCCCGTGTGTCGCTCGACGACACCGGCGGGCCACCCCGGCCGCGTCGAGTCCGCCCCATCCGCCTCACCCTGAAGGCCTTGGCCGGGGTGGTGGTGGTGTGGTTCTTCGTGCTGCCGCTGATTCCCGGCATGCGCAAGGCCGCCACCGATCTGAGCGAGGTGAACCCGCTGCTGCTGCTGGCGGGCTTGGCGCTGCAGATGCTGGCCCTGCTCTGCTACTCGCTGCTCACTCGCGCAGCGCTGGGCGACAGCGGCTCCTCGATCTCGCGCCTGCGCCTGTTCCGGATCCAGCTCAGCACCAAGGCATTGAGCAGTTTGGTGCCGGGCGGTAGTGCTGCTGGCTCGGCGCTCGGCTATCGACTGATGACGCTGTCGGGTGTGCAGGGCGCCGACGCGGGTTTTGCATTGGCAACCGCAGGTCTGGGTTCTGCCGTGATGCTGAACCTGATTCTCTGGATCGGTCTCATCGTGTCGATCCCGGTCCGCGGTGTGAACGCGCTGTATGGAACGGCCGCAGTGGCGGGCATCATCATCATGGGTGGGGCCGCGGCGTTGGTGTTCGGTCTGATGGAGGGCGCCGGTCGAGCGGAACGCGTGCTGCGTTGGTTCGCTCGCAAGTTCGGCTTCAGCGAAGAGCGCGCCGGTGCTGCGGTCCGACAGGTGGGTGGCCGCTTGGAGGACTTGGCCTCCGACCGGCAACTGTTGGTGCGCGTGGCCTTCTGGGCCGCTGCGAACTGGCTTCTCGACGCCGCCTCCCTGTGGGTGTTTCTCCGAGCCTTCGGCCCGGCAGTGGACCCCGACGCGTTGATCATCGCGTTCGGTCTCGCCAATGTGTTCGCCGTGATTCCGGTCACGCCGGGTGGGCTGGGTGTGGTGGAAGGCGTGCTCATACCGACGTTGGTCGGTTTCGGGCTCACCCGATCCGAGGCCACCCTCGGTGTGCTGAGCTACCGCTTTGCGCAGTACTGGTTCCCCATGCTGTTGGGTGCAGTGATGTACGCCAGCTTGCGGTTCGGGCCATGGAGTATCAAGCGGCGTGAACGACTGAAGGGTCTGCGCGAACTGGCTGCCGAGACGGAACTGAACCGCGAGAGTGCGCTTGACTTTGCCGCCCGATTCGGTCGACGCCGACCGCTCGGCGAGGTTGCTGCCGGGCACCCTTCCACGGGCGGCGCGGCGGTGCATCTTCCCGTGGTGACGGCGGAGCCGGAGGAACCCACGCTCCCGATGGAGGTCCCCACCGAGCTCCCGCGACCGCAGTGGCCGGCCAAGGGACCAGCAGCGAGCCCCACAAAGGGACCGGATCAACGTGCGGGTGACGACCCTTCCTGACTAGCGTCGGGGAAATGACCACGCATGAGCGCCCCTTTGGCCGTCACCTCGAGGATTTCGTGGTGGGCGACATCTACAAGCACTGGCCCGGGAAGACGATCACCGAGTACGACGATCATCTGTTCTGCATGATCACGATGAACCATCATCCTCTGCACACCAACGACTGGTTCGCGCAGCAGAGCGTGCAGGGTCGCAACGTGGTGGTGGGCAACCTGGTGTACTCCCTGGTGCTCGGCATGAGCGTCCCGGATGTGAGCGGCGCCGCCATCGCCAACCTCGAGGTGGAGACGCTGCAGCACAAGTCACCCACGTTTCACGGCGACACCATCCACGCCGAGACGCGTGTGCTCGATGTGCAGGAGAGCAAGAGCAAGAACGACCGCGGCATCGTCACAGTGGAGACCAAGGCGTTCAACCAGGACGGCAAGGAAGTGTGTTACTTCCGCCGGCGTGTGATGGTGTGGAAGCGTGAGTTCGCCCCGCAGCGTCCGCGGCCGTACGACGGCACCACCGCCTGGGATTGATCCCATGACCCTCACGGGCGACGTGCTCGCGTGGGGGTTGCCGCGTTTGCGTGATCTGCCGTGGCGGCAGACCCGCGACCCGTGGGCCGTGCTGGTGAGCGAGGTGATGCTGCAGCAGACGCAGGTGCCGCGTGTGATCCCGAAGTGGCATGCGTTCCTCGAGGCGTTCCCCACCACGGGCGCGTGCGCAGAGGCGCCGTTGGGCGACGTGCTCCGACTCTGGCAGGGTCTGGGTTACCCGCGGCGTGCTCGCAATCTGCACGCGGCGGCGGCGAAGGTGGAGCAGCTCGGCGCGTTCCCAGTCACGTTGGAGGGGTTGTTGGCGTTGCCCGGTGTGGGTGCGTACACCGCCCGAGCGGTGCTGGCATTCGCGTTCGAGGCCGATGCTGCGGTGGTGGACACGAACATCGCCCGCATCTTCGCCCGGTATCACGGTCGCCGGTTGTCGCCGAGAGAAGTGCAACGGCTGGCGGACGACGCGGCGCCGTTGGGCGACGCGTGGGCGTGGAATCAGTGCCTCATGGACCTCGGCGCGGTGTTGTGCAGACCCACTTCGCCCGGTTGTCGGGAATGTCCGCTTGCCGGTTCCTGCGCCTGGCATGACGATGGCGACGACCCTGCGGTGGGGTCGGCGGGGGTCAGTCGCACCCAGGCGCGCTTCGACGGCAGCCATCGGCAGGCCAGAGGCCGGCTGATGAAGGCGCTGTCGCTGTCGCCGGTGCGACGCGACGATGCCGACAGCGTGATGCAACGCGACAGGGCGACGGCTGATGCACTCGTAGCAGCGCTGTTGGCCGA
>CAIXIJ010000027.1 GCA_903919455.1 uncultured Acidimicrobiaceae bacterium
AACACGGCGCTGCGGCCATCGAGACCGCTGATGCGCCAGGCATTCGCCCAACCATTGGCGGTGATGTGCTCGGCTGTCGCTCCATCGGGGAGACCGTCGAGCGACCACCCCGAAGCAAATGCCTGCTGGAACGTGACGATGACGTCGTTGGTTGCAGTCACCGCCACGTACCTACCGTCAAGCCCATGTACCTCAGCTCCGGTAGCCGAGTCCGGAGACACAGCCGGCAGCACGGCAAACGCAAACGGAGTGACGGTGGTGACCTTCACGTTTCGATACGCCGCTGTCGCAGATGCCGTGGGAGCGCCCAGTCTCGGGCCCTCTGCGTACAGGGTGAGGCGGAGCGACTCGTCGCCACCGTTACCGGGCGAGGGCAGCGTCCACCGAACCTGCTGCGCAGTCCAGAACGTGGAGGCCGGAAGTCGTCGGCTCGCCACCACTTCGCCAGTGACGGCGTCGACGAGCGCAACCCGGGCGGCCGTGGCGGTGGATGACTGGTACTCGAAGGTGGCCACGATGTCGCGCACGCCCGGTTCAGTGGTGAGCGGTGCCGCCACACATGCGCTGTGGCGATCAGCGGACAGACGTACTGCGGGTGCTGGCTCACCCGAGAGCGAATCGGCAGTGACCTTCGCCGGTAGGTCGTCGTACGCATCGCAATCGGTGACGTCGAACGACATCGGCCCCAGCAGATTGCCGATGTCGTTTCCGATACCGATCACCAGCGGCTTGGTTCCATCCACCTTGGTGATGGGAGCCACTCCCAACGGAGCCGGCACCGTGACCGGATCGTCAGCCTCTTGGATGGGGGAAAGCTCAATGCCGGTGAAGGAAACCACCGTGGCAGGGTCGCCCGGCGGCACGAGGTGATCGGCCGCGAGCACCAATGTGAGTTCGCCGAGGTCGGCCGTGGTGTCGATCAGTTGCCGGAAGTCGCCCTGTTCGTCGCGGCGCTGCACACGCGAACCGGGCAGGCATTGCGCCAGTTCCGACGACCATAGGCAGACGCGGGCGGCCCCGGATTGGTTGGACTCGAACGAGCCCGACAGCACCCAACGACGATGCCCCTCGACAGGTTGCGGTAACCGCACGGCCTCGGCGATACACACGGTGGATCGTGCTGCGGTGAGCGTGACTCCATCGGTCGTGGTCACTGCAGAAAGCCCCGCACTCACGGGCGGTGCACCCTGCGGCAGCCCGTCGGCGGAGTTGCAGCGCTGCGCCGGGCTGTCCGAGAGGTCGAGGATCGATGGCGCCAACGTGAGAAGCGAAACCGATGCGCCGGCTGCGAGCTGCACATTGGTTGGGCCCCGCAGCGGCACCATGAGGCGGGTGGCCTGATTGCCCGGATCGTTGGCCACCAACATCGCGAAAGGAGTGCGATTTGCGGTGAGGGTGACGGGCGTGTCGTCGAGCATGGAGACACCACCCACTTCCGCCGTGTCGGCAGGCACCAGTTCCACACTGCGCCCTCGAGCCGTCGCTCGCCACATCGCAGGGCCGCGACTCACCACTCGCGACACGTAACTGCCCGACGGCAACGACACTGCCAGCCCACTGTTACCGGGGGCGGGCACCCACGCGGTTCCGGTGTCGCCCTGTTCACCGATCACCGTGTGCGTATCCAGCGAGGTTGCGGCGACCGCCATCATCTCCTGCGCATCGGATCGCCCATCGGAGATGAGAGAGATCTCACGAGTTGCGAAACCGAACCGGTCGGACGGCGGCAGCGCGAACACTTCGACGTGCTCGAACGAACCGACATTCCGCAAACCCAATCGAGTGGCCGCCGCCACCAAGACCTTGTCGTCACGAAACTCGCGGTTCGTCCCCCACTGCGTGGTCGTGTCGGTGCGAATGGCGAGATAAGCAGTTCCGAGCGCCCGCATCGCTCCCTCCAGCGTGGCGCGGTCGCCGTTGGCCAGCGCCGACTCCGCCTCGCGCATCAACGCCGGGGCAGCACCATTGGGTTCGAAGTACCCCTGCGGCAGCAACTGCTCTGCAGGTCGGCGACTCACTCTGGACACCAGGTCGTCGATGCCGTAGTAACCCCAGGTTGTACCCCGGTGAAACGAATCGCTCAGCGGCAGCACCAGGGTGGCCCCCGTACCCGGCAGAGCATCCAGCGCCGCACCAGCTTCCACCCAACTCTGCGGCAGCGACACGCGCGCCGACGGCAGGAACGTGCGCTCACCCGGGATGACCGTGCCGAGCAGCAGCGGATTCACGAACATCACCGAAGCCAACAGCAGACCACCGAGCACCGGCAGTGGCTGATCGTCCTCGGGAGCGTCCTCCCGGCGCTCCCACCGGCGCTGTGCATCATCCACACCGAGCGCGATGGCCGCAGCGAAGCAGAGCACCAGCAGAGCCCCGAACTTGGCCATTGGCTGTCGGAACATCTCGTAGTACGGAATGAGATCCTGGAAGAACTCGTACACCGGCCGGAAGGGCGGGTTGCTGCCTACCGACAGCACCACGAGCACGGCGATCGCCACCGTGATCGCTCGAGCGGTCCGACGACGCCAGGAGAACGCCAGCGATAGCACCACTGCCGCAGGCAGTGCCCACCGGAACAGCGACCATGGGAAACGCGCCAGCCGTGCGGTGTTGCCCAGCACGTCGGGGTTGCCCCACGCCCACGATGCCACCAGCGTCACCACGTTCGCTGGCCCGGAGTGCTGTTGGAGGAAGCTGAACGCATTCGGGTCGCTCGCTACGACTGGGTGGATCCCCGGTGTTCCGTATGCGTGATGCAGCACGAACGGCACCACCCAGAAGAGCGAGCCGACTGCATATGCGAAAGCCAAACGCAGGGCTGGCAATCGTGGTCCCTCCACCATCATCACGATCAGCGAGAGCACGGCCAGCACCGCGAACAGCGCCAGCAGCGGTGGGTTGCGTGCCAGTTGCGCGCTCCATGCCGCCAATGCCACTGCCAGCAGGGCAGGTACATGGCGACCAGCGAACACTCGAATCGCCATGCCGAGGAGCAGCGCCGTCGATGAGATGGCGATCATCGGCAGTGGGTTGGGAGCAGTGGTGAGCAGGTAGGGATTGAGCACCGACACCGCCCCGGCGGTGAACACGGCCCAAGGCCGACGCACGAACGCCAGAGCGAACCACGCAACCGACGCGGCGCAGACGGCCAGCACCAAGGTGAACCAGAGGCGCTGCGCCAACTCGGGTGAGCCACCGGTCCAGCGCACGGCGCTGACAAGGCCACGTTCGAGGAGTTGAGCGGAGGGGTAATCCGTGGAGCCGGTACCGGTGGTCTCGTTCGTCCAGAAGCGGGTGATGCCACTCAACCCTCGCAACGCGGGTGCGAGGTCGCCTGCGGCAATGAATGTGCCTGGGCGGAACCACCACTGCGGCAACAACGCACCGAGGACGGCTGCACCAATGACGCCTCGCATGCCAGAACGCTCGCCGGACACGCGCACCGGTTCACTCGGCGTGATCGACGGCGGGGGCAACGGCGCGGGCGGTTCGGCCATCCCCGCAGACTGCTCCGGCTCGATCTCCAACGGTGAGGGGTCGTTCCATGGCAGGGCGTCGGCGTCGAACTCCCCCCGCCCCGACGTCACACGCTGCATCCCCGCAAGGCTACGACGGTTCCTTCCGGTCGCGCACGCATGCGAGGCCGGATGCGAGACTCGTTGTATGCCGCCGCACCAGCAACCAACCCCCATCAGCGGGTGGTGCGATCCCGCATTCGCAGCGGTACGTCAGGCTTTCGAGGCGAACTTTGCGGAGCGCGGCGAGGTGGGCGCGGCCTGCCATGTCGTGATCGACCGTCGCGTGGTGGTGGACCTTGTGGGCGGCTGGGCCGACGAGGCGCGCACGCGCGCCTGGCAGCCGGACACGATGGTGAACTTCTACTCCGCCGGGAAGGCGCTCACCGCACTCGTCGCGCTGCAACAGGTCGACGCAGGATCACTGTCGCTCGACACACCACTGGCCAACCTATGGCCGGAGTTCGCTACGGGCGGCAAAGAGAGCGCCACGTTGCGTCATGCCCTCACCCACCAGGCCGGCGTCCCTGCAATCCGGGAGCGCATGACCAACGACGACATGTGGCACTGGGACCGAATGGCGCAGGCCATTGCGAACACCGAGGCATGGTTCGAACCGGGCAGTCGCATCACGTACCACACCAATACCTTCGGACACCTCGTGGGCGAAGCTGCACGCAGAGCCAGTGGGCACATGCCTGGCGAACTCCTGCGGCGCTTGGCAACACCGCTCGATGCCGACCTCTGGTGGGGCGTACCCGATGCCGAGCAGCGGCGCTGCGCCGACGTCATCTGGGCGCCAGCGTCGCCCATGCCCACCATCGACCCGTTCGCACTCGACGAGGACAGCGAGGGCCGCATGGTGATGCTCGGCTACTTCAACCCGCCCGGCTACTCGTCGCACGATGTGGTGAACACTGCCGCCTGGCGCAGCGCCGAGGTGCCGTCCACCAACGGGCATGGAACCGCAGCCGGACTGGCCCGGGTGTATCACGCCATGGTGCAGGGTGAACTGCTGTCGTCGGATCTGCTGGCAGAAGCCACCAGGGTGCAGGCGCAGGGCCCCTGCCCGGTCTTAGGCGAGGACATCGCCGTCGGACTCGGCTTCGTGCCCACGAGCGAGCGACGGCCGCTGGGCACCAGCGCTCGTGCGTTCGGCCACTTCGGCACCGGCGGCGCGCTGGGCTTCGGCGACCCCGACGCGAAACTCGGCTTCGGCTACGTGATGAACCACGTCATCCCGCGCTGGCAGAGCACTCGCAACCGGGTCCTCATCGATGCGGTGTACGACGCGCTATGAGTAGTGCCATGCGAGCAAGGTTCCAGAAGGTCATCATCCTCGTCGCGGTGTTGGTGGTGGTGCCCGCCGCTCTCGGCTGGGTCCTCGCGGGTGCTCCCGCCGCAGCGGCAGTACCCGTCGGTGTCATCGTCACGATGGTGGTCAGCTCCAGCGCTGGTCGCGCTGTCGCCGGCACCTCGCTCCTTGTCCTGATGGGGGTCGGCTTCGCCGCAGCGCTCACTGCGACCGGTTGGTGGTGGGTGCTGCTCATCGCTGGCACTGCGGGCGTCGCAGGTTGGCTCATCGATCCTCGCCATCCGGTGGGCCTCGGCGCAGCGATGTTGAACGTCACCCTCATCGCCTGCACCACCCACCAGCAACCCGATCTGCGCAGCGCGCTGATCTTCGGCGTCTTCATCGGGGTCGGCGGCGCGGCAGGGATGACGCTTGCTGCCGTGTTGGCTCGACGGAATGCTGCACCCCAACCACCCGCGATGCAGCTGCGCATCGAGCACTCCCTAGCTCGGGCAGCCACCTTTGCAGTGGCCGTCGGCGCGAGCGGCACCATCGGGGTGGCACTTGGGTGGGACCGCGCGTACTGGGTGCCTATGACCACGGTGGTGCTCGGTCAGGCAGTGCTCGCGCAGCAACGCGACCGGATTCCAGCCCGGGTGGTCGGCACGGTGCTCGGCACGGTCGTCGTGGTGCCGCTCCTAGGTCTCATCGCGCCGACTGCGGCCTACGGCATCGTTGGCCTCATCGTGCTGATCGTTGCTCTCACCATTGGCACCACCCCGTACTGGCGTTTCAGCATGTTGCTGAGCGCCAGCATCGTGATGCTCCTTGCACCGGATGCGAGCAGCGCGATCAACGGCGTGGGAGGGCAGCGGCTGTGGGGCACCTGCATCGGGGCAGCGGTGGTCGCCAGCGTCGTATGGCTCGCCGGTCGACGAGCAGCCAACCTCTCGACGGGTGCGCGCAACATCACACCGTGATGGCAGTTCGCCTCGACAACCACGCGACCAGGTCGTCCAAGGGCATCGGCCTCGCCAAGAGATAGCCCTGCAGCAGGTCCGCACCCAGCGACGTCGCCAAGTCGAGATGCACTTCGGTTTCAACGCCTTCCACCACTGCCAGCGCGCCCAGCGCATGCGACAACTCCACGGCGCATCTCACCAGCGCTCGACCGCGATCCTTCGCCGTGCCGGTGAGCAGCATCGAGCGATCCAGCTTCACAAACGCGGGCGAGAGGGTCTCCAGCAACAGCAGATTCGAGAATCCTGATCCGAAGTCGTCGATGGAGACCTTGGCTCCGTGGCTGGTCAGCACGCCCAGCGTGTCCAGCGCTCGGCTATTGCCCGGCAGGAAGATCGACTCCACCACTTCCACCACCAGACCCTCGAGCCCGGATGCCATCGGCCACAACGCCAACTGATCGGTGAACATGTGATCCTCCAGCTGCATCACCGACATGTTCACGCTGACCAGCACCTCCGGGAGTCCCGCAGCACGGAGACGCTCGAGGTCGCGGCGGAGCAACGAGAACGTGAGCGGACCAAGTTGGCGAATCTGACCCGTCTCCTCAGTGAACGGAATGAAGTCGTTTGCCGACACCACCTCACCGTCGCGGTTCCATCGAAGCAAGGCCTCGACACCCCATAGCGATCGGTCGGCAGCGAACAAGATCGGCTGGTAGTAGAACTCGAACTGCTCCCCCTCGATCGCGTCACCGAGTGCGATTCGCATCGAACGACGGCGCTCGGTTGCACTACTCATCTCGTCGTTGAAGTTGCTCGCAGCATCACCACCCTGCGCCTTGGCTGCGTACATCGCCGTGTCTGCTGCTCGCATCAGGTCGTTCACGGTCGTTCCATCCGACGGGTACAGCGCAACTCCGACGCTGCCCGCAACGATCACCGTGGCATCGCCCACCGCGATCGGTTCGCGCAGTGCTGCCAACACACGTTGCAACAGCGGGGCGAGGGAGTCGACTCGATCCATCCCCTCCACGATGATCCCGAACTCGTCACCGCCGAGTCGACCCACCGCATCGCCGCCTCGAACCACCTCCACGAGTCGTTCCGCGGCAACCTTCAACACCATGTCGCCTGCATGGTGCCCGTGCTGATCGTTGATTTCCTTGAAGCGGTCGAGATCCAGCCAGAGCAACGCCAGCGCGTCGGACTTTCGCGCACAGCGATCGATGTCGCGCTCGAGCGCCGCGGAGAACGAGGTGCGATTCAACAACCCGGTCACCGACTCATCGAAGTGCGCCTGACGGGCCAGGCGCTCCACGCTCTCGGAGAGCGCCGTCACGTCCTGCACGATCACGATGGAGACGGCCTCACCGGCGGGATGTGCGAGCGGACGCAGATCCACCGTGACCACTCGTCT
Source organism: uncultured Acidimicrobiaceae bacterium (assembly GCA_903919455.1). Taxonomy (GTDB): domain Bacteria; phylum Actinomycetota; class Acidimicrobiia; order Acidimicrobiales; family Ilumatobacteraceae; genus UBA668. Next base: position 7,189 of record CAIXIJ010000027.1, read on the forward strand.
CGTGCCATCGCGGCGCACCATCTCCTGCGACCCGGCTACCAGAGGATCGTCGCTCGCGGATCCGTCGGCCTCCTGATGATTGGTCGCGACCCGGTCGCTCGGACCGAACGCGGACAACTGCAGTCCGCGCACTGCAAGTTCGTCGTAGCCGACCAGCGAGCAGAACGCCTCGTTCGCCATCACGACGCGCTCCGCTGCGTCGAGTACCGCCACTCCGAACAATCGGGTTTCGAACACCGCCTTGAAGGTCATCGACAGATCGGCAACATGGATGTCGGTCGCGATGCGATCGGTCACGTCGGCGAGCGTGCCGACGACGTAGCCGTCGCTGCCGCGCGACTCCGGCACCACGACGGCTGACTCACGCCACGATCTCCTCCGGCCATCACGGGTGCGGATCGGGTACTCCACCACCCACGTCTGCGCCCCTTCGGCGCGGGCACTTCGGACGCGTTCCAGTGCGTCTGCCTCAATGCACGCATCGAGGACCGAGGGGTCCTGCATCAGTTCGGCTGCGGACCACCCCGACAGTTCGAACACCCGCTTCGAAACGAACTCCACTCGCGAGAATGCAAGATCGCGCTTCCACACCACCTCATCGAGCGTGTCGACCACCGTGGTGAGTTCCCGGATGGCGTCATCGGCAATCTCCCTCAGCGTCGCCATCTCCGTCACGTCGGTGAGGGTGATGATCGCCCCGCGACGCCGACCACCGAGATCGATGTACGGCGCTACCTGCACCACATAGCTGTGCTCCGCACCCAGCGCCTCCAGCGAACGCAAAGGAAGGCCGCTCACGACATCCTTCACTGCCTCATCAAGACCGGGAATTGGGACCGACTGCAACACCTCGGACAGCAATGAGCCGATGTCGGCGTCCACCAAAGCGAACACCCGCACCGCCAACGGAGTGAACCTGGTGATGCGGAGCTCGTTGTCGACCATCACCATGCCCTGGCTCAGCGACGCCTGGATGTTCCGGAGGTCGGCATTCAGCACCTCCTGTTCGGCATTTCGCACGCGTAGCTCTGCGTTCAGGCCACCGAGTACCTCGTTCGATGCCTCGAGTTCCTCGTTCGACGCCTCAAGCTCCTCGATCGACGACTGCAGCTCTTCGGATGACGCCTGCAGCTCCTCCGACGATGCCTCCAGCTCCTCGTTGACCGCCTGTAGTTCGGCCGTTGAAGTTCGCAAGGATTGATGGCTGGCGATGAGCTCGCGCTCCAGCCGCTCGATCTCGCGGTCGGCACGAGCCTGTCGTCCCTCGGGTGCCCCCAACGCCAGTGCGCCGTCGTCGGTCATGAACGTCAGCACCACGAGATGCCGCCCCGCCACCAGCAACGGCTGCGCCACCATGTGAACCGCCGCGTCGTTCCCCATCGAGATGGACCGCCCAATGATCGGCGCATCTCCCGGCTGCACCATCAGCGACATCGCGGTGGCCTCCTCGCGCAGCTCCGGACGTACGAACGACTCTGCCGAAGCAAGGAGACGGCCCTCCGGCACACGGCAGAACGGCGTGACATCGCCCACCACCTCGACGAGGTCGTGATGCTCGTCGAGCACCAGACTCGGACCGGCACACACCCGCAGCAGCGCCTCGAGCACATCGACGTGCTGATGTTCCCGCCGAGCCTCCTCCCCCACGGCGCGGCGCGCCTTCGACAGCGGCGCCACCAGGCGTGGCGCTCGAACAGACTTCGGGATCGGCGACCCCTCATCGTTGGATTCAACTCGCTCGAAGATTCGATGCGCGGCGTCCACCACGGTAAAGCCCGGCGTCCGAGCTCCCGCCGCCTCAGCGCTGCCGAGGAACAGCAGTCCGCCGGGGCTGAGCGCGTACCGAATGAGATGCAGCACCTGCTCCTGCAGGGTCGCCGTGAAGTAGATCAGCGTGTTCCGGCACGACACCAGGTCGATACGTGGAAACGGCGGGTTCTCCGCCACGTTGTGCCGGGCGAACACGACGCATCGCCGCAGCGCGGCGTTGATCTCTGCCCCATCGGCGCCAACGGTGACATAGCGCAGGCGATAGTGCTCGGGAATCGAGACGATGTTCGACGATCGGTAGATGGCACGGCGCGCCACACCGAGACTTACCTCGTCGAGGTCGGTACCGAAGATCCTTAATCGATCCACCAGATTGGCCGGGTCGCCGAGCGCATCGCTACAGATCATCGCCAGCGAGTAGACCTCCTCGCCGGTGGCACAACCGGGAACCCATACGCGCAGTTGCTCGTGCGCTGGGTGGCTGACGATCCAACGTCGCAGCTCATCGGCGATCGCCGCGAAGGCTTCGGGGTCCCGGAAGAACGATGTGACTGTCACCAGCAGGTTGCGCGCCAACGCATGGGCCTCATTGATGTCGGCAGACAGGATGGACATGTACTCGGGCACCGTGGTGGCCTGCCGCACTGCCATTCGCCGGCGCACCTGCCGGCGCACGGTGGACTCCTTGTACTGTGAGAAGTCGATACCCACGGTGCGGCGCAGCACCGCGGCCAAGGCGCTCACCACGGCGTCGTCGGGGTCTGCCAATGACTCGCCGGTCCAATCCGTAGCGTCACCACCGAGCGAAGCCAGGCGAGCACCGATCTCCATCGGAGCCAGCACCAGATCGGCACCACCGAACTCGACTGCCGCCCGAGGCATCGCGTCGAAGCGCGCCGTCTCGGGCAACTGGGCGATGGTGAGGCTGCCCGTAGCACGAACAAGGCGCAGACCATCCGCACCGTCCGAGCCAGTTCCCGAGAGCACCACCGCGACGCTGCGGCCGGGCCAGAACTCCGCAATCGAAGAGAACAGCGCATCGATGTTCGGGGCCGGACCCAACCGGGGCGATGGGGGCATCACCCGAACCACCGATCCATCCACCATCAGATCTCGATTCGGCGGACCGACCAGGATCACGTCGGGCTCGAGGACCTTGCCGTCTTCAGCGCTCTCGACACGGAGCGCGCTGACGTTGTCCAGCAATTCCGCGATCACGCTCGGATGATCGGGGGCCAAGTGCTGGGCCACGACATAGGTCGTCCCACTGTTCGGGGTGAGCTGGGCCAGCACCTGCTGCAGTGCCTCCAGTCCACCCGCCGACGAACCCAAACCGACCACCAGGCGCACTGGCTGCATCGGATCGGGAACGCCTGGCTCTTCACCGGCATGTCTGGCCACGAGTGGCTCCCGACTGTTGTTGGAGCCTTATGGTACATCAAGATTTGGCCAAGTCGCTAGAGAATCCATCGACGCCGACGCCTCGGTGCGTCATCGCTGGTCACCGCAACGTCGCATCGGCGACGACCGAACTCGATCCGGTCAATGAAAGAGGGGGAGACCACACGGTCTCCCCCTCGCTCTTCGCTTGCTCAATGTGCGGCGCACCGCACGGTCATTTTCAGCTGCAGCCGCTGGTGCTTCCGCAACTCGGGCAGGCATGGCACGAGCCGGCCCGGTTCATCTGGACACCGCACTGCATGCACATCGGAGCGTCGCTGTGACGCACCGCCGGCTTGGACGCAATCTCCGTCGGCCGGGTGATGCCACCGGGGTTCGTGACGTCGTTGTTCGGCGCGGGCGGGGCGGTGCCCAGCTCGAGCTGCTGCACGAGGTCTTCAGCCGACGGGATGGTCTTCGGGTCGGCCGCCATCTCGGTGCCGGTGCGGGTTTGCACCACGCTCTCCTCCACGCCCGGCAGCGTGGGCTGCAAACGCTCGTCGATGGAGAAGATGCCCATCTCGGCGCGCTCGTCGTAGTTGAGGTACTCCAGGGCGAGGCGACGGAACAGGTAGTCCATGATCGACGAGGCGAACCGGATGTCCGGGTCGTCGGTCATACCGGCCGGCTCGAAGCGCATGTTCGTGAAGGCCTCCACGAACGCACGCAGCGGCACGCCGTACTGCAAGCCGTAGCTGATGCTCTTGGCGAAGGCGTCCATGATGCCGCTGAGGGTGGAGCCCTGCTTCGACACGGTGAGGAAGATCTCGCCCGGCTGGCCGTTCTCGTACTCGCCGATCGTGGCGAAACCCTTGCAATCGGCCACACGGAACTCGAAGGTGCGGCCACGACGACTGCGCGGCAGCTTCTGACGAATCGGCTGGTGCACGATCTTCTCGACGATGCGCTCCACGACCTGAGTGGCGGCCACCTCGGCGGGGGCGTCGGTCTCGGCACCCTCCTTCTTGGCGGTGCTGAGCGGCTGTGCCACCTTGCAGTTGTCGCGGTAGATGGCCACGGCCTTCAGACCGAGTTCCCAGCTGAGCTGGTGCAGCGCCTCGATGTCTTCGATGCTCGCCTCTTCGGGCATGTTCACCGTCTTGGAGATGGCGCCCGAGATGAACGGCTGCACGGCACCCATCATCCGCACGTGACCCTCGTAGTGGATGGTGTTGTCGCCCATGGAGCAGGCGAACACGGCCACGTGATCGGCGGTGAGGTGCGGGGCTCCGAGAATGCTCTTCTCGATATCGATGTAGGCAACGATGTCGTCGATCTGCTCGGCGGTGTAGCCAAGCTTGCGCAGCGCACGCGGGATGGTCTGGTTGACGATGGTCATGGTGCCACCGCCGACGAGCTTCTTCATCTTCACCAGGCCCAGGTCGGGCTCGATGCCAGTGGTGTCGCAGTCCATCATGAGGCCGATCGTGCCCGTGGGCGCCAGCACGCTGGCCTGCGCGTTGCGCACGCCGTACTCCTCGCCGTCGCGCACCGCGGCTTCCCATGCCTGGCGACCGGCCTCCACGAGCTCGGCCGGCACCACGTTGGTGTCGATGATCTGGTCGTGGGAGTCGCGGTGCATGCGCAGCACGTTCAGCATGTGCACCTCATTGTCGGCGAAACCGGCGTGCGGTCCCATCCGCGAGGCGGTGCGGGCGCTGGTGGCGTAGGCGTGGCCGGTGAGCAGCGAGGTGAGGGCGGCGGCCCAGGCGCGGCCCTGGTAGCTGTCGTAGGGCAGGCCGAGGGCCATCAGCGTGGCGCCGAGGTTGGCGTAGCCGATGCCGAGCTGGCGGAACTTGCGGCTGGTCTCGCCGATGGGCTCGGTGGGATAGTCGGCCCGGCCGACCAGAATCTCCTGGGCGGTGAACATGACCTCAATGGTGTGCATGTAGCTGGCGACATCGAACTCGCCGCTCTCATCGAGGTACTTCAGCAGGTTGATGCTGGCCAGGTTGCAGGCCGAGTTATCGAGGTGCATGTACTCGCTGCACGGGTTCGAACCGTTGATGCGACCCGTGGCGTGCGACGTGTGCCACTTGTTGATGGTGGTGTCGAACTGCAGGCCCGGGTCGGCGCACTCCCATGAGGCAGTGGCAATGTCGCGCCACAGGTCGCGGGCACGAACCGTACGAACCGGGGTGCCGTCGGTGACGGCCTTGAGGTCCCAGTCGGTGTCGTTCACGACGGCGTGCATGAAGTCGTCGGTGATGCGCACCGAGTTGTTGGCGTTCTGGTACTGGATGCTGAACGAGTCGCTGCCGTCGAGGTCCATGTCGAAGCCGGCATCGCGCAGTACGCGGGCCTTCTTCTCCTCCTTGGCCTTGCACCACACGAACTCCTGCACATCGGGGTGATCGACGTTGAGGATGACCATCTTGGCTGCACGACGGGTCTTGCCGCCGCTCTTGATGGTGCCGGCCGAGGCATCGGCGCCACGCATGAAGCTCACCGGGCCGCTGGCGGTGCCGCCACCGTTCAGCATCTCGTAGCTCGAGCGGATCTTCGACAGGTTCACTCCGGCACCGGAGCCACCCTTGAAGATGACGCCCTCTTCGCGGTACCAGTTGAGGATGGAGCTCATCTTGTCGTCGACCGACAGGATGAAGCAGGCGCTGGCCTGCTGCGGCACATCCTTCACGCCGATGTTGAACCACACCGGGCTGTTGAAGGCGGCGCGCTGGGTGACCAGGATGAACTTCAGTTCGTTCAGGAAGTTCTCGGCTTCAGCGGCATCGGCGAAGTAGCCGCCCTCGGCGCCCCACACACTGATGGTCTCGGCCACACGGTCGATGACCTGCTTCAGCGAGGTCTCACGCTCGTCGGTGCCGAGGGTGCCACGGAAGTACTTCTGCGCCACGATGTTGGTGGAGTTCAGCGACCACGTGGTGGGGAATTCCACACCCAACTGCTCGAAGGCGACGGTGCCGTCCTTCCAGTTGCTGATCCGCGCATCACGAAGTTCCCACACGACCTCGTCGTAGGGGTGGACACCAGGCGTGGTGAAATTCCGACCAATTCCGATGGCAAGGCGATCCGGCGCCAGTGACATAAACGTGCTCCTTCGTGACGGGACGGGGCGGCTGCAACGCCCCGGGGAACGATTTTTCGTGCAATTTCTTCGGGATCTTCGGGCGGATCCCCTTCCGGCGGTCCGGGGATCTGACCCACAACATGTGGTGGGTGGTGATCCCCAAAGAACCCATCGACCACAAGCGGTTGGAAGATTACAGCACTGTAGTTACACCGGTGTCAATGACCAACTCTTGATATTTCGCGTCGCCGTTGGCACGACACGGCGACCGGTGCAAGGGAAGCAGGTTCGGGGTCTTCGCCCCCACGACTCGGGAACGCAACGTGATCGTTGCCGACCTCGCTCCGGACCGTGTGCCGTCCATCCGCCCCCTTGCACCGACGCCAGTTGACGTGAGCACCTTAGGGGTGCAGGCCTGTGGGGAGGAAGGGGTACAACCCTGTGAATTTCATGGTGAATCACATGTGGACGAACCGTGAACAGCGTCCCATCTGCTGGCAAGGAGGCAGGACTTATCCACATATCCACAGGCCGGTGGTCAGGCGGGTGCCACCTCGACCGGAATTCCGTTCAGCACCGAGGTGCCGCTGAGCGGATCGAGTGCCTCGTGGTCGGTGAGCACGTTGCTGTTCACCCCGGCACGTTCCGCGGCCACCCGCATGCGAGTACCCGACTGCCCATGACCCCAGCCGTGCGGCAGGCTCACGACGCCGGGCCGCACTGCATCGGTCACCTCCACGCTGGCGTCCACGGTGCCAACTCGACTGGTCACACGAGCCACGCCACCATCGGCGAGACCAAGACGATGGGCGTCGTCGGGGTGCACGTGCAGCGTGCAACGAGGCTTGCCCTTCACGAGCACGCTGATGTTGTGCATCCAGGAGTTGTTGCTGCGCAGGTGGCGACGACCCACCAGCACCAGCTCGCGCGCCTCAAGTTGCGGCAGTGCCGCGTGGAGTCGATCGAGATCCGCCATCAACACCGGATGGGCAAGCTCAACAGTGCCGGACGGAGTGCGCAGCGCCTCTGGTAGCCGTGGCTCGAGTGCCCCGAAGTCCACCCCATGCACCTGATCGCGCAACAGCGCCAGACTCGCCCCGCTGGGGTTGGCACCGAAGGCCGCACCAAACGGGCCGGTCTGCAGCATGAAGTCGAGCATGCGCGGCGGGCCGGCCTGCGTGCCGAGCGCAGCCATGATCTCGACGGGGTCGCGCCCGTGAATAGGCGAGCCAGCATCCGCGACGCTGTGCTGCACCATGCTTTCCAGGGCGAGGTCGTCGGCGGCAGCGGGATCGGCCATTGCGCCCATCCCACCCGCGATGAGGCCCAGCTTGGCCAGGATCTCCCACTCGTCGGGCTGGCCGTCGTCGAGCGGCAGCACCGGCTCGCTGTAGTTGGCCACGTTGCGCACGGCGAACTGCAGCAGCAACACGTCGTAGTGGCCGCGTTGCAGTTGCGACGGCGACGGCAGGATCACGTCGGCGTGCTTGGTGGTCTCGTTCAGATAGATGTCGACGCTGACCATGAAGTCGAGATCGGCCAGCGCCGCATCGAGTTGGTCCGAATTGGGCGTGCTGAGTACCGGGTTGCCCGCAACCGTGATCAGCGCTCTGATGCGGTCGTCGCCAGCATCGGTGATCTCTTCGGCCATCGCCGCAGCGGGGTACTCCCCCATCACCTCGGGGTACTGGTTCACACGGGTCACTCCCCGACCCACGGTGAACCCACGACCCTTCCCCGGCTTGCCACGGGTGCCCGCTCCACCGGCGACGGGCTTCGGGAACATTGCACCTCCGCGGCGGTCGAGGTTGCCGCTGCAGATGTTCACCACGTCGATCAGCCACGACGTGGTGGTGCCGAACTCGGTGGTGGTGGTGCCGATGCGGCCGTACACGCTGGCGCTGGGCGCAGCACACATGTCGCGGGCCAGTCGGCGAATGTCGTCGGCGGAAAGCCCAGTGGCGTCGGCGACGGACTCGGCGGTGAACGGCGCGAGCGCCGCCAACACCTCGTCGAGACCGCTGAGGTGAGCGGCCACATGCTCGCCGGGGTGCACCAGACCTTCCTCCGCCATCGTGGTGACCATTGCTGCGAGCAGCAACGCATCGGTGCCCGGGCGAATGGCCAGCCAGCGGTCGGCCTGCTCGGCGGTGCGGCTGCGACGCGGGTCGATGACCACCAGCGTGCCGCCACGAGCCTGCATGGCCTCGATGCGGCCCGGGAAGTCGGGTGCGGTGCAGAGACTGCCGTTCGACGCATAGGGGTTGGCACCCATCACGATGAGGAAGTCGGTGTGGTCCAGGTCGGGCACCGGCACGGTGACCGGCGTGCCGAACACGTAGCCGGACGCAACCTGTCGAGGCATCTGATCCACCGTCGATGCACTGAACCGGCGCTTTGTGCCGAGCGCCGTCAACATCGTGCGGTTGTAGAGCATCGCCGACAGGCTGTGCGCGCTGGGGTTGCCGAGATACACACCCACGCTCTCGCGGCCGTGCTCGCGCAGGATCGCCGGCAGGCGCTCCTCCACGATGTGCCACGCCTCGTCCCATTCCACTTCCACGTGCACGCCATCGCGCTTCACCAACGGCTTGCGCAGGCGATCCGGGTCGTCGTGCAGTTGCTTCAGCGTGCTGCCCTTCGGGCAGATGAAGCCCTTGCTGAACACGTCGTCGCGGTCGCCACGGATGCGTGTGACCACCCCGTCCTCGACAGTGATTTCCAAGCCGCAACCTGCCTCGCAGAGCGGGCAGGTGCGAAAGGCAGTGCGGGTGCCTGCGGTGGCGTGGTCGTGATTGGTCCCCATGGAGTGGCATTCTCTCACCAATGCGCCGATTGCTTCCGTACGCTGCCCACGACGTCACCTTGAGAGAGTGCTACGACGTGCCGCGCCCGAAGCCCTCTGGGCGCCCGTGGGTGGCGCTGTGCATGGTCTCGGGCCTCGATGGGTCCACCGTGGTCGACCACACCTCACGTGGCCTGTCGAACCCGATCGACCAAGAGCTGTTGCTCACCCTGCGCACTTTGGTCGACGTGGTGCTGGTGGGTGCATCCACCGCCCGCAAGGAGAATTACGGCCCGCCGCGCACTCCGAACCTTCGCCTCGCCGTGGTGTCACGCACCGGCGACTTCGACTTCAGCCTTCCGATCTGGCAATCCGACCGGTCGATGCTGATACTCCCCGACGACGCTCCCGACGTGCCCGTGCCCTGCATCCGCGCCGGCGTGGGCGATGTGGATCTGCTGCGCGCGCTGCAGATGCTCGATGCGAACGTGGTGCAGGCCGAGGGCGGCGCCACGCTGAACGGGTTACTCGCCGCCGCCGACCTGGTCGACGAATTAAACCTCACGCTTTCCCCGCAGATGAACGGCGGCAGCGGACCCCGCCTCACGGTGGGCGCTCCCCCGGTGACCCACCGGATGGAGCTGGCGCATGTGCTCGAGGATGACGGATTCCTGTTCACCCGCTACGTGCGGGCCCGCTGAGACCTTCGCGTCACGCCATTTGAGCGACGGCCAGCACCGCCGAGGCGTGCACTGCCGCCTCGGCCACGGACAGCGTGGAACCGAGTTCAACGATGAACGACATGGCCTCCGGCAGCGTGGTGCGCGTCCAGGTGGCGGCGACGCCGGTGTAGATCGAGGTAGGGCCATCAACCGTCTCGTACGGCAGCCCGGTGAGTTTGGCGTAGGCCTGGCGCAGCGGGGCATCGCGACCCTTCGACGGTGACACCCGGAACAGGTCCTGGTGGTACCAGAGGGTGAGCGCCGGGTGAATCCGTTCGGTGAAGGCCATGTACGCCTGCGTCTCGGGCTCGCTGGCCGGGCCAGGACCGCTCCACTGCCAGTTCCCCTTGTGCGAGATGGCGGTCCAGTCGTGCGGGAAGTTGCGGTTCAGATCCACACCGTTCCCGTTGCCGCGCACATCGTGTGCGACACCATCGGGGTTCATCATCGGCAGCAACCACAGGTCGATACCCGGCGGCAACGCGGCGACCGAGAGTTGGTCCACGATCTTCATTCCATCGTTCTCGGTGCCATGGATGACACCCACCACCAATATCACCTTGCCGCCTGCTGCGCCACGGTGCCAGGCGGTGATCGGCCGTCCCTCGAACGACGATCCAATGGTCTCCTCGCCGAGGAAATCGGCAGGCCGTCCCGCCAGCGTCGCCGGGCCACCGGTGGCTGGCGTCAGCACGGTGGCGGGCGTCGCGGTAGCGGGCACTTCAGTCGTCGGGCCCAGCGTGGTGGGTGCCAGCACCGTGGTGGTCGACACGATGGTGGGCGCTGCGGTGGTGGGCGCTGCGGTGGTGGGCACGGTCTCGCCGGTGGTTGCCACCCCGGTGGACGACGGCAACGTGCTCGATGGAGCGACCGAAGCGGTGGAGGTGGTGCACGCTGCGAGCAGCAACAGCGCCGCCACCATCAGGGCGACGCGCCGAATCACGACTGCTGCAGCTTCTTCAGCAGCACCAGTTCGCGCTGGAAGTCGGCTGCGGCATCGAAGCCCTTGTAGACGCTGGCGAAACGCAGGTAGGCCACTTCATCGACCGATCGAAGCCGGTCGAGCACCTCGAGACCGATCTCCGAGGACGGAATCTCGGGACCACGCAGCCGTGCGTATTCCTCGATGGCCTCACCGAAGTGATCGATCTGTTCGGCGGTGACCGGTCGGCCCTTGCACGCCGCCTCGACACCCGAAATGAGCTTTGCCCGATCGAACGGCTCGCGCTGGCCGTCGGTCTTCACCACGATCAACGGCACCTCTTCGAAGCGCTCATAGGTGGTGAACCGCTGGGCGCAGGCCACACACGACCGGCGGCGACGAATGACGGAACCATCCTCGGCCTCGCGCGAATCGACCACCTTCGTGTCGTCGGCTTGGCATTTTGGACACCGCATCTACCCGAGGCTACTGGCCCCATTGCCGACTTCGCCGGCACTTCAGGGCAGCGTGAGCACCTGGCCGACCTGGATGACAGCGCCACCGTTGCGCTGCACCATCAGGTCGACATAGCTGGACACCGCAGTGCCACCCTGGCGGGCGGTGGCGATGGACCACAGCGTGTCGCCTGGTTGCACCACGTAGGAAATGGCCGGGCGAGCCGAAGTAGCGGAGGCAGGTACGCCACTACGGCTCGCCAGGACGTTGCCGGCGCCGAACCACACGGCCACCACAACGGCCACGAGCACCAATGCCACCAGGAGGCGGCGGCGCACATAGACCTCAGCAGAAGGGCGGGGCTCGACAAGGCGAGGGGGCAGCACCACCGTGTACGGCAGAGCTGCAGAACGACGCTGGGTGGTGCTGGGGAGAGAAGCGGCGGTGAGCGACATGCGATGCATCCTTCACGAAGGGTGTGACACGGTTTCGGTGACTGGATTTCGGTACTGGATTTCGGTACTGGATTTCGGTGACTGCGGTGAGCAGTTCGATGGGCGGCGATCGAACACATGTATCCGAACGCCTGTTCGCAGTCTGCCAGAACAACTGTTCGACTGTCAACACCGAGCGAACATTTGTTGCACGAACGGGTGTTTGACCGCACCGGCGAACGCGTGTACGCTGGGCCCATGGCTGCACGACCCGAAAAGCTCACCGACCGCCAGCGAGGCATTCTCGAAGTCATCGAGAAGAGCATGCGTGACCGCGGATATCCGCCCAGCGTGCGCGAGATCGGCGAGTCCGTCGGCCTCACGTCCCCCTCCACGGTGCACAGTCACCTGGAGTCCCTGCAGCGCATGGGCTATCTGTTCCGCGACCCCACCAAGCCCCGCGCACTCGAGGTGAAGTGGGACCCCTCGTCCGACGCCGTCATCGAGCGCCGGCCGGTGCGCCACGTTCCCCTTGTGGGCGATGTGGCTGCGGGCACCGACGTGCTGGCGCAGGAGAACGTGGAAGAACTCTTCCCGCTCCCGGAAGACTTCACGGGCACCGGCGGCGACCTCTTCATGCTCCGCGTTCGTGGCGACTCCATGATCGACCTCGGCATCATGGACGGCGACTTTGTGGTGGCTCGCAGCCAGACCACTGCCGACAATGGCGACATCGTCATCGCTGGCATTCCTGGCGAAGAGGCCACCGTGAAGACCTATCAGCGCAAGGGCAACACCGTCACGCTGCTGCCGGCCAACGAGCGCTTGTCGCCGATGGTGTTCACCGACAACGAGGTCGAAGTGTTCGGCCGCGTCGTCACCGTCATGCGCCGTCTCTGACCCGCACTCATCACGCCGGAGGTTCGCTCCACCCCGTCGGAGGGGGCAGCGTCGCTGGCGGCTGCGAACCTGGCAACTGCGGCGGAGCCCACGGTGCTGCCGAGGGGCCCATCAAGGTAGGTCGTTGCGGCGGTGGTGGTGATGGTGGCATCGGCGCCACCATCAGCCGCGGTCGCCAGAGATCGTCATTGGCGGGAGGTGGTGGTGGCGCGGGCTTTCGACGAACGCTCAGGACCAACAGCGCCGCGCCCACCAGCACCGCCAGGAGGGCAACTGCTCCAGCGATCGCCCGCAGCACGGCGCTCTCCACTTCCGGATCACGTCCGACGGCTACCGCCACGTCGGAACTGTCGCTGGCGACGGTGAGCAGATACGAGCCGGGACGAACGACTGCCGTCGCGAGTGCGCTGCCGATGAACTGCCCGGTGTTGTAGCGGTAACCACTGCCCTCCCCCAATGGAACCGCCGCACCTGCGGCATCCTCGAGGGTGAGGGTGAGCTGAGGCAGCGGGCCGGCACCGTGGTCGTAGCTGGAGCCGCTGCCGGCACAATCGCCGCCCACCTCACCGGTCTGCCCTTTGGTCTCGATGTAGAGGGTGAACGTGTCGGTGGTGTCGAACTCGAGTGTGGTCGTACAGCCCACTGGAGCTCGAGCGAAGCCCTCCACCGTTCGTTGCAGGGCAAGTCCGCTGAAGTACATCAGCACTGCCGCAGCCACCAGACCAGCCGCGCCGATCGCGACCGCACCGAGACGAAGCCGCCGGGCAGTGGTCAATGCACGCCCAGCCGAGTAGCGATCAGTTCGATTCGGTCGTCGGGCTGCACCACGGCGGCCCGCACATTCTGGGCCCCGCCTGCCCCATAGAAGTCGCCCGGGCTCACCAGGGCACCGCCCTTGCGCGCCAAACGTTCGGCGAACGCCCAGCCATCCTCCGCGTCGAACCACAGGTAGAAACTGCCGGCCGGCATCGGAATGTCGAGGCCCGACCAGGCGTGCAACACAGCCGCCAAGCGCTCGAGTCGGAACCGATAACGATCACGCTGTGCCTGTACGTGCACGTCGTCGCCCAGTGCCACGGCACCGGCCGCCTGCGCCGGGCCCGGCACCAGCATTCCCACGTGCTTGCGCACCTCTTTAAGGTAGGTCACCAACTCGTCGTCGCCGACGTAGAACCCCACCCGCAGCCCGGCAAGGTTGCTCCGCTTGGAGAGTGAATGCACGGCTACGACACCCTGCATGCCGTGCTCGAGGATGGTGCGCGGCGGGCCGTCCCAGGTGAACTCCACATAGCACTCGTCGCTGAAGACCGGTACGTCGTTCGCCCGTCCCCACGCTGCAGCGGCTTCGAGGTCGCTCAACGCGCCCGTGGGGTTCGAGGGACTGTTCACCCACAGCATCAGCGCGCGAGCGGCATCGGTGGGGTCGATGGCGGCGAGGTTGATGGATCCGTCGGGATTCGCCGGCACAGCAACCGGGCGACAGCCGGCGAGGATGGCTCCCATCTCGTACGTGGGATACGCCACCGCCGGATACAGCACCGTGTCTCGTGACGGGGTGCGCAACTTCAGGAATTGCGGAGTGGTGGCCACGAACTCCTTGGTGCCCACGCACGCAGCAATCTGGCCGAGCGTGGCCTCCACACCGAAGCGGCGCTGCAACCAACCCTGAATGGCACGGCGCAGAGCTTCAGTGCCAATGGACGGCGGATAGCCGCGCTCTGCATTGCTGCTCGACAGCGCCTCCACCACCGCAGCGAGCGGTGGATCGCACGGCGTGCCGATGGAGAGATCCACCAGGCCACCCGGCATCGCCGCGCCGAAAGGAGCGAACTTGTCGAGACGGTCGTAGGGGTACGGCGGGGGGACGAAGCCGGTGGAGTCGTTCATGCGTGCACCATCCTGCCCGATACGCGACCCTCAGGAAGAAGGCGTCACGAACTCCGACAAACGGCCGGTGGAGGCCTCAGAGAGGCGGGCCCGCACCCGGATACCGCCGTCCTCGTGGAACGTCGAGACCACTTCGCCCTCGCGATGGATGGAGGCCATCACATCGCCGCGCTCGTACGGGATGAGCAATTCGACGACCTTGGCAATAGAGCGAAGACGGTCGCTGAGCACCCGCAAGAAGGTGTCGATCCCTTCGCCAGTGGCCGCGCTGATGGCCACCGAACCCTGATGTCGGTCCACCAACTCTGCCGCTACATCAGGCTCGACGTCGGCCTTGTTGAAGACGAGCAGTTCGGGCACCTTGAGCGCATCGATCTCCCCCAGCACCTCGCGCACGGCTGCAATCTGGCCCTCCGGCTCGGAACCGGCACAATCCACCACGTGCACGAGGAAATCTGCCGAGCTGGCAACTTCGAGCGTGCTCTTGAACGACTCCACCAGACCGTGGGGCAAGCGCCGCACGAAACCAACCGTGTCGGTGAGCAGCACCGGCTCACCACCCGGTAGCGAGAGGCGGCGGGTGGTGGGGTCGAGGGTGGCGAACAGGCGGTCTTCGACCAACACCCCGGCCTGGGTGAGCCGATTGAGCAGGGTGCTCTTTCCAGCGTTGGTGTAACCCACGATCGTGACAGCAGCCAAGCCGCTGCGGCCTCGACCCTTGCTCTGCAGATGTCGGTTGGTGTGCAGGTCTTTGAGGTCGCGCTCAAGCTTGCTGATGCGACTCTTGATGCGACGACGATCGACCTCGAGCTTGGTCTCGCCGCTACCGAATCGGCCGCCGATGCTGCCGCGTTGCTGTGACATGCGCGCCGTGGCGCCACGCCGCAAGCGAGGCAGGCGATACCGCAGCAGCGCCAACTCCACCTGCGCCTTGCCCTCCAGGGTGTGCGCGTTCTGAGCGAAAATGTCGAGGATCACTGCGGTGCGATCGAGCGCCGTTCGACCGAGCATCTTCTCGAGGTTGTACTGCTGCGCCGGGGCAAGTTCGTTGTCGAACACCACGGTGTCGGCGTCCACCATCAAGCAAATGTCGCGCAACTCCTCGGCCTTGCCTTTGCCGATGTACCAGGTGTGGTCGGGCGAGTCGCGCCGCTGCATGATGCGGCCCACCACGTCGGCACCCGCCGTGTCGATGAGCAACTCCAACTCATCGAGCCCGGCTTCGGTGTCGCTGTCGGTGTGCCCGGGCAGAGTGACTCCCACGACGACGATCTGCTCGCGTTTGGTGCGCTCGATGAGCGTCTGACCGAGCGCCTCGTTGTAGGGAGTGTTCATGCCTGGCCTTTCCGCACCTGGCTCACACCTCGACCGAGACCGTGGCAATGAACTGCGCCGGACCGATGAGGGTCACCCTGCCGGGTGACGGATGGTGCAGACGTACCCTCGCATCTCCGCCGTCCATATGCACGAGAATTTCTTCGACGGAAGCTGGAACCAAGCCCCACGCGCTCGCCGCCCATGCGCTGGCGCATGCACCCGTTCCGCAGGCTTCAGTGATGCCGGCGCCTCGCTCGTGCACACGCATCGTGATGGCGTGCGCTTCGGGACCGGGCTCGATGATCTCGAGGTTCACGTACGGCACGATGCCACCCAGCGTCGCCAGATCTACCGCCTCCACATCCTCCACGCCTACCACCGTGTGCGGGTTGCCGAGTGTGAGGTGGCGAACAGGCCGCATGGGGTCGGCCCCGATGCGAGGCCAATCGGCTGGCTCGGGCAGTGGCCCAACCTCACCCATGTCGACTGAGGCGTGCACCACGGAGGGGTCGTCGGTGGCGGACAGGGTGACCACGCGCTCGCCAGCATCGGTGAGAATGCGTTGCGACTCGAGGTTGCCGCGTTGATCCGCCAAGGCCTGGGCGAAACAGCGAATGCCATTGCCGCTCATCTCCGCCCGCGAACCATCGGCGTTGTAGAGGGTCATTCGAGCGTCGTACCCATCGGCAGATTCAGCCACCAACAGACCGTCGGCACCAATGCCGCGACGTCGGTCGCACAGACGCCGCGCCAACGCGGGCAGGTCGAGCGCCGGCGGATCGAACAGGACGAGGAAGTCGTTGCCCAGGCCGTGGTGCTTGGAGAGCGAGAGATGCGTCATGCGAGGTCCTGCAGTACCGGAAGCACTTCGGCAACCGGGTCGTGTTCGATATCGACCCAGCGTATGCGGGGGTCGCGCCGGAACCAGCGTTCCTGTCGAACCGCGAACTGCCGAGTGCGAAGGATCACCGTGTCGACTGCCTCGTCCAACGAATACTCACCATCGAGATGGGCGATGAGTTCCTTGTAGCCCAGCGCCTGACGTGCCGTACGCGACAGGCCCATCGGTTCGTCGAGCAGCGCAGCCACCTCCGCAAGGAGCCCAGCCGCCATCATGCGGTGCACCCGAGCGGCGATGCGTTCGGCCAGCATCGGGCGCGGCCAACGCAGGCCCACCTGAACGAATGGCACCGGTGGGTACTGCCCCAGGCCGTCTCCGTATCGGCTGAATGGCCGGCCACCGCCAATGGTGACCTCCAGCGCCCGCACGATGCGTCGCTCGTTCGTGGGTTCCATTCGGCTGGCTGCCACCGGGTCGAGCGCAGCAAGCTCCCGGTACAACACCTCAGGCCCCTCGGCGAGCACCCTGCTCTCGAGCCTCGCGCGCACCTCCGGCCAACGGCCTGGCATCTCCATCGGATCAGTGATCGAGCGCAGGTACAGCCCCGTGCCTGCAACCAGTACCGGCCGCCCGCCTCGAGCTGCGATGTCGGCCACCGAGGCTGATGCAGCACGAGCGAATTCCGCCACGGTGTACTCGCTGCTCGGCTCGGCAAGGTCGATGCCGTGGTGCGCAATCGCTGTGCGGTCGGCCTCCGACGGCTTCGCAGTGCCCACGTCCATACGGCGATACACCTGCATGGCATCGACGGCCAGGATCTCGGATCCGGTGTGCGCGGAGGCGAATGCCATCGCCACATCGCTCTTGCCCGACGCCGTCGGGCCCAGCACCACCAGGTGCGCGCTCACCCTGCCAACACGGGGATGCGACGCCGGTGCGCGGGTTCGGCGACGAGCTCCACGAAACGCCCCATCAGGTGATGCGGCGCCGCAGAGGTGACCTCCACCATGGCGTACGAGCCAACGCGCAGCGGTTGCGGTGATGGGAAGTGCACCAGCTTGTTCTGCCGGGTACGCCCGGAGATCACCGATGCGTCCTTCTTGCTCGGGCCTTCCACGATGACCTCTTCGATACGACCGATGCGGTCGAGGTGCTTGGCTAGCGCGCTGCGCTCCACCACCACTCGAAGTCGCTGGAAACGCTCGGCGGCCACCGCGGGATCGATGAACTGATCGGTCATGCCAGCCGCTTCGGTGCCCTCGCGAGGCGAGAAGATGAAGGTGTAGGCGTAGTCATATTCCGCAGCAGCCGCCACCTCCAGCGTGCGCTCGAAATCGTCGTCGGTCTCACCCGGGAAGCCGACGATGATGTCGGTGCTGACCGCTAGGTCGGGCACTGCGGTCCTCGCCTGGCTCAGACGCTCGAGATACCTCTCCGCCGTGTAACCCCGGTGCATCAATGCCAGCACCCGGTCGCTGCCCGACTGCAACGGGTAGTGCAGGTGCTCGCACACCGCCGGCGAGGCAGCCATCGCCGCGAACGTGTCGGGCCGCATGTCCTTGGGGTGCGGACTCGTGAAGCGCACACGGCGGATACCCTGCACCGAGCCCACCGCGCCCAGCAGTTCGGAGAACAGCGGCCGCAGTCGGGCGTCGGTGTCGCCCTGTTGGCGGGCCACCACCTGCAAATCGCGGCCGTAACTGTTCACGTTCTGCCCGAGCAGGGTCACCTCGGTGACGCCCTCGGCAGCAAGCGTGCGCACTTCGGCCACGATGTCGTCGAAGGGACGGCTGATCTCGGCGCCACGAACCGCTGGCACGATGCAGAACGCGCAGTGGTTGTCGCAACCGATCTGAATCGTGACCCAGGCGTTGTACGACGTATCGCGCACCGCTGGCAGGGCGCTGGGAAACAGCGCATGGTCGTCGAGTACCGCCGCATCGAAGATCTCGGTGATCTGGCCGTGTTCGCGAGCGTGGTGCACCAATTCGGCGGCTCGATGGACGTTGTGCGTGCCGAGCACGACATCGACCCAAGGGGCCTTCTGGGCCACGACGTCACGATCCTTTTGCGCTAAGCAGCCAGCGACCACGATCTGGCGACCGTCGTCCTGTTCCTTCCACTGCTTCAGCCAGCCCAAGCTGCCATACAGCTTGTTATCGGCGTTCTCTCGAATGCAGCAAGTGTTCAACACCACCACGTCGGCATCAGCTTCCGACTCGACCGGAACCATGCCGTCGGCCTCGAGCAACCCCGCGATGCGTTCGGAGTCGTGTTCGTTCATCTGGCACCCGAAGGTGCGCACGACATAACCGCGGGCCATGGACAGACAGGCTACCTGCGGGGCTGCGGGGCTGCGGGCCTGCCCGCCTGACCGAGGGTCAGGCGGGCGGCCGCCACGCACGTACGTACGTCAGTCGATATCGATCGGCTCTTCGTCGGCTGCCGAGAAGGCCTCTTCCACGTCGCCACCAATGCCGGCCTGCACACGCACCTTCTCGGACACCTCGACCATGATCTCGGGGTTGGCCGAGAGGAAGTTCTTGGCGTTCTCGCGGCCCTGACCGAGCTGTTCACCGTCGTAGGTGAACCAGGCCCCCGACTTCTTGATGATGCCCATGTCGACCGCCATGTCGAGCAGCGAGCCCTCGCGGCTGATGCCCTTGCCATACATGATGTCGAACTCGGCCTGCCGGAAGGGCGGTGCCACCTTGTTCTTGACGACCTTCACTCGGGTGCGGTTACCCACGACCTCAGCGCCGTCCTTGATGCTCTCGATGCGGCGGATGTCGAGACGGACCGAGGAGTAGAACTTCAGCGCACGACCGCCGGGCGTGGTCTCCGGCGAACCGAACATGACGCCGATCTTCTCGCGCAGCTGGTTGATGAAGATCATGATGGTGTTGGTCTTGTTGAGGTTGGCGGTGAGCTTGCGCAACGCCTGGCTCATGAGACGAGCCTGCAGACCCACGTGCGTATCGCCCATCTCGCCTTCGATCTCGGCTCGGGGCGTGAGTGCCGCCACCGAGTCGATGACGACCACATCGAGCGCACCCGAACGCACCAGCATGTCGGCGATTTCGAGCGCCTGCTCACCGGTGTCGGGCTGGCTGATGAGCAACTGGTCGATGTCGACACCGATGGCTCGGGCGTACACGGGATCCATGGCGTGCTCGGCGTCGATGTAGGCGCATATGCCACCGTTGCGCTGAGCCTCTGCCACCACGTGCATGGCCAGCGTGGACTTGCCGGAGGACTCCGGACCGTAAATCTCCACGACGCGACCGCGGGGCAAACCGCCCACGCCGAGTGCCACGTCGAGGGCCAGGGCACCGGTCTGGATGGCCTCGATGGCCATCGAGCCCTTCTCGCCCATCCGCATGATGGACCCCTTGCCGAACTGCTTGTCGATGGACGCCAACGCGACGTCGAGTGCCTTCTCGCGATCGTTGCTCACTGTTGCTCCGTTTCCTGCCTGTGATGGACATGGAGGCCGTTTGGCCTCGATGTGGGTCACCGTACGGAAGGGGTGTGACAGGGTTTCCGAAGAGGTCCTGCGGTGCCCCGAACCGCCGGTGCGTGTTCGAACAACATCACTGTAACTACGAACAGCCGTTCGATCAAGCATTCCCGCATCGAACGCGACAGATCGCTCCCGGACTAGTCGACCGCGGCGCCGGCAGCAGCACCCTCAGACCCAATCGCAGCACGGGCTTGCGCCAGTTCTCGCTCGTCCGGACGGTGCACCGCGAGGTCGAACGCCAACCACAGTGTGTTGGTGAACGGCAGGTAGATCAGCGGCAGGATGATGGCCGCGCCGATCACCAACGCCATCAGGCCGGCAACGTTGTAGTCGGGCGCCGTCGCCACAAACGCGACGATCATGATGATGGCCAGGCTGCCGAAGGTGAGCACCACGTTCAGCGCGATGGGGCCGAGCTCGAAGCCGTGTTCGCGGTGCCACTGGATGCCGCAGGCGCGGCAACGGTCGTAGCGGCCAAACCACCGCTTGATGAACGAACGCCGGCTGCCGCAATGAGGGCACTTCAGCACCGCGGCCCGACGAAACATCGCGGCGACGGAGGGCGTCAACTGATCCATACCCCCCATGGTATAGAAGTCCACACACTTTCCCGCCAGACTGTCCGCCGTGCGACGAACTCTTGCTGGCCTCCTCTTCGGCCTCGCCTGCCTCTGCGCGAGCCTCACGCTTGCCGGCTTCCTTCTGCAGCGCACCGCGTTCGACCCCGACTACTCAGCGGCGCACGCCGATGTCGTGCTGGCCGACCCCGAGATCAGGGCACACATCATCGACGTGATCGCCTCCGACCTCGCCCAACAGGCAACGACGATGGCGCCAGGCGATCCAAACCTCACGCCACAGGCCCTCCACGATCGCGTCACTCTGGTTGCGGGCACCAAGCCGGGGGCCGACCTTCTGGCCGAAGTGGTGCACGACTCGCATGCCAAGCTCATCGGCGCGCAGACCGAGCCGGTGATGATCTCCACACAGCAGTTGGTCGATGCCACACAGAACCAGGCGGTCGGCGTGGCCCAGCCGGTGAATATGGACGTACCCACGCTCGGCGTACTGAACATCGTTCGCACCGCGCTGCGATGGCTGGTTCCACTCGCCGCCATCGCCACGCTGGCCCTCATCGTGATGGGCTTGGCGGCACACCCCGAGCGCTCCACGCTGTTCCGCAGCCTCGGCCTCGGCCTGCTGTTCCTCGCGTTGATGACCATCGTGCTCGGCTACCTGGTGCCGAAGTTCCTGGTTCCGGTGCTCAGCGACGATCCATGGGCAAACGCCCCAGCGCGCCTCGCCGACGACATGTTGCCGGTACTGATCGGCCTGGAGTTGCTGCTGGTGGGTGGCGCACTGGCGCTGCTGGCGGGCACGGGCATGATGCGCCGTCGCCAGCGTTGGAGTACGCCGGTGAGCACGTATCGATATCAGGAAGAGCGTCGCTGGAGCGCTTGAGCCCACCTGGATGGGCGAGACCGGCGTCGCTCAGTGCATCAGTTCGTCGACGAAGTCCTGGAACACGTGGGCGTACTGGAACGCCTCGGCCTCGGTGTGCATCATCGAGATGAGCCACTGCTCGTCGAGCCCCGGCGGCAGCAGAATGCCGCGGTTGATGCCGTGGATCCATTGTGCGAACGCCAGATCGAAGTCGGTGGCCTTGTAGTCGCGGTAGTTGCGAATGTGCTCGGGGGCCCAAGTGACACAGCCCTTTGCGCCAAACTGCACCGTGTGGGCCGGCAGACCGGCACGATCGATGGTGTCTTGGCACGACGACACCAGGCGGGCATTGAGTTCGTTCACCTTCTGATGCGCCTCAGGGGTGCACACTTCGGTAAGCACCGCACGAGCAGCCGCCATGCACAGCGGGTTGCCGTTGTAGGTACCGAGGTGCAGCACTCGACCGGAGGTGATCTGGTCCATGCATTCCTGCGTGCCACCGAAGGCACCCAGCGGCAGGCCGCCGCCGATGCTCTTGGCGAGGCACACAAGATCGGGCTGCACGCCCACGGCGCCGGTGCCGCCGCTCCAACCGGCAGTAATACCGGTCTTCACCTCGTCGAAAATCAGCATGGTGCCGTACTTGCGGGTGATCTCGCGCACCTGCTGCAGGTAACCGGGCTGCGGCAGGCAGATGCCGATGTTCTCCATCACGGGTTCCACGATGAAGGCGGCCACGTCGCCCGTGGCGAGCGCCCGTTCGAGCGCCGCAGCGTCGTTGTAGGGAATCACCTTGGTCTCGGCGAGCACCCCGGGCGTGATGCCCGCCGTTGCCGGAATGGGCGTGGGGTTGTCTGCTGGGCCGGCCACGTCGAGCGACGGCTTCATCGAGATCATCACTTCGTCGTGGTGGCCGTGATAGCCGCCCTCGACCTTGACGATCTTGTTCCGGCCCGTGATGCCGCGCGCCACGCGAATGGCGTCCATCGTGGCCTCAGTGCCGGAGTTGGTGAACCGCCACATGGGGAGGTTGTAGCGAGCAGCCAATAGCTCGGCGACTTCGGCGTTCATCTCGCAGGGAGTGACGAACAGCGTGCCGTAGTCCATCTGCAACTCAACCGCAGCACGCACCGCTGGGTGGCAGTGCCCGGTGAAGAGTGCGCCGTAGCCCATGTCGTAGTCGACGTAACGGTTGCCGTCCACGTCTTCCATCCAGCCGGCCTGCGCACGACGAACGACAATCGGGTGAGGGTCGTACGCCTGGAAGCTCGAGGGCACACCGAGTGGCATCACCTTGCGAGCCCGGTCGGTTGCCTTCTGGGAACCCTTGGTGCGCTCGATGTACGTGCGCAACTCTCGCTGGGTAATGGACTTTGCCCGTTCGGCAAGTTCACGCGTGGGAATGCTTTCCGTCGCGCTCATCCTGATCTCCTTCGGATTTCGTTCCCCTGAGCCTAGCTCACCACGGAATCCGTTGTGAACGACAGCGGCAACAACCGCTACCGTACGTCGCTGACCTGCGAGGGGCACCCAAATGATCGGTGGAATTCTCTCCGAGGTCTGGCACACTACTTGCCCTACATGGTGGCCGTAGCTCAGTTGGTAGAGCATCAGTTTGTGGTACTGAGGGTCGCGGGTTCGAAACCCGTCGGTCACCCCAAGGCAGCAGGTGGGGAGCACGAAGGTGCCCCCTACACTGCTCGCCTCTGCGCCTCTAGCTCAACGGCAGAGCAACGGACTCTTAATCCGCAGGTTCTGGGTTCGAAACCCAGGGGGCGCACCACGAGGGAGGGCTTCGGCCCTCCTTTCGTCGTTCCCGGGTCAGGGCACCAGCACCGTTTTGCCCACGACGCGGCGTTCCACCTGATCGGTGAGCGCCTCGGCCACGTCGGCCAATGGGTACGACCGCGGTTGCACCGGGTGCAATTCGCCCCGGCCCACCGCAGCGATCACTTCGGCGAGCATCGAGGCGTTCTCCGCAGCGTGGGTGATGGTCCAGCCGCCCCAGTCGACACCGGTGACACGCCGGTTGCGCAGCAGCACCTGGTTGGCAGGCAACTTGGGGATCTCACCCGAGGCGAAACCGATCACCAACAACTGGCCGTCGTCGCGCAGGCTGCGCAACCCGGCCTCGGCGAGGGCTCCGCCCACCGGGTCGTACACGTGGTGCACTCCCCCGCCGCTGAGCTCTTTCGCCCGCGCCTTCACGTCTTCTGACGACGTGTCGATGACGGCTTCGGCCCCGTTCGCCAGGGCAAGTTCACGCTTGGACTCCGAGGAAGCCGCGGCGATGACGCGCAGACCCATCGAGCGACCCACGTCGACGGCGGCCAGGCCCACGCCGCCACCGGCGCCGAGCACCAGCAGCCGCTCGCCCGCCTGTGCGCGAGCCCGCAGTCGCAGCGCGAACCATGCGGTGCAGTAGCTCTGCACGAACGTGGCGGCCTGCCCATCCGTGATGGCATCGGGGGTGTGCAGCACGCGGAACGCCGGCAGCACCACCTCACTGGCGAAGCCACCGCTGAGACCCGTAGTGGCGAACACTCGGTCGCCGACGGCATGTGACGTGACGTCGGACGCCACTTCGCTGACCACACCGGCAATCTCGCCGCCCGGCACGAACGGCAACACCGGCTTGAGTTGGTAGAGGCCCTGCACGATGAGGCCATCGACGAAGTTCACGCCGCACGCACTCACTGCGATGCGCACCTGCCCGGCCGACAGCGGCACCGACGCGTGCTCCTCGAACACGAGTTGATCGATGGGACCGAACGAGTTGCACGACACGACCTGCATAAGGGTTGACCGTAGTGCGAAGCTGAACGGCGATGCGGCTCGAACCTCTCACCCTCGTCGGCGCACATGTGCAGCTGGAACCACTCACCAGCGCGCACGCGACGGCCTTGGTCGATGCCGGTAATCGCGACCGCAGCACCTTCGGCTACACCCCGGTACCAGCCGATCTCGACGCCATGCACAGCTACATCGATGGCCTACTGGCCGATGCGCAACGCGACACCGCGATGCCGTTCGTGCAGCGGCGTGTCGACGGCGACGACGTGGTGGGCTGCACTCGCTACATGAACATCCACTGGTACCCGGGCCGCAGTACCCCTGCCGAGGTGGAGGTGGGGGGCACCTGGTTGGCCACCGACGCGCAGCGGTCTGCCATCAACACCGAAGCCAAGCTGCTGCTGCTGCGGCAGGCGTTCGAGGGGTGGGGCGTCTTCCGCGTCGCCATCTGCACCGATGCCCGCAATGCACAGAGCAGAGCTGCCATCGAACGCGTCGGCGCAACGCTGGACGGCATTCTGCGCAGCCACCGACCGAACGCCGGTCACCTCACCGAGCCAGGTCGCGCTCGCGACACTGCCGCCTATTCCATCATCGCCGCCGAGTGGCCGGCGGTGCGCTCCCGACTGGAGGAACGCCTTCATGGCTGACGATCGCAAGGTGATGCTCGTCACCGGCGCGAGCCGAGGTATCGGTGCCGCCATCGCTCGCGCCGCGGCGCACGAGCAGTACGACGTGGTGCTGAACTATGCGACCTCGAGCGATGCCGCCGAGGCACTCGCCGACGACATCCGCGACCTTGGCTGCCGGGCGTTGCCGGTGCAGGCCGATATGGGCAGCGAGGCCGACGTGCTGCGGTTGTTCGCTGCAGTGGACCAGTGGTTCGGCCGAATCGACGTGCTGGTGAACAACGCCGGCATCGCTGGCAGCTACGGCACGGTCGACACCGTCGACGAGTCGATGCTTGCCCGGCTGTGGGCGGTGAACATCACCGGCCCGTTCCTGTGTGCTCGCGAAGCCGGTGCCCGGATGCGCACCGATCGAGGCGGCAACGGCGGCGCCATCGTGAACATCTCGTCCAAAGCGGCCGTCCTCGGTGGCAGCGGCGAATGGGTTCACTACGCAGCATCGAAGGGCGCCATCGACACCATGACCGTGGGCCTCGCCAAGGAACTGGCTCCGTTCGGCGTGCGGGTGAACGGCGTGCGGCCAGGCCTTATCGAGAGCGACTTTCACGACGTGGCGCCCACCGGCCGAGTGGCCCGACTGGTCCCCACCGTGCCGATGTTGCGCAGCGCCACCACCGACGAGGTGGCTGGCGCAGTGCTGTTCCTGGCGGGCCCAGCGGCGAGTTACGTGACCGGCACGTTCGTGGATGTGACCGGCGGCCGCTGACCCGCCAGCACCGCTCGCCCGCCGATCAGCGCCACCAGCGCGGTCGCCACCGACATCCCTACCATCACCGGCGGCAGCGACTCGGGCCCCACAGCGTCGAACAGCTGCCCCAGCACCCACGGCATCAGCAAACCGCCGACGCCCGAGGCGGCAACCAGTGCCGAGGTGTTCTTGCCGCTCAGCGCAAGGTGCGCTTCGGCGAATGCCATCATCGAGGCGTACTGCGGTGCAATGGCCATCGCAAATACGAACGTGACCGCCCACAGCATCGGTCCGCCGTCGGGGAACAGTGCGAACAGCACCGAGGCAACGACCGCCACGCCCATGCTCCAGGCCACCATCAAGCCGGGCGACAACACCCGCGCCATCCAGATGGCAGCAACTCGGCCGACGGTGAAACCGAACCAGAAGACCGTCACCACACCCGTCGCCGTCGCTGCGCCGCCGTATCCGATTTGCTCGGTGTAGGTGTGAATCCATCCGGCGAACCCACCCTCCAACGCCACATAGGCGAAGAAGAACAGCGACAGCAGGAACACGTGCACGCTGCGGGCACCACCTGCATTGCTGGCTGCCACCGTGTCGAGTCGAGTGCGATGCGGCGCTGGGTGACGCAGCAGGATCGTTCCTGCCGTCACCGCGAGCATCGCCACGGGCACTGCGACAGCCCACACCGAATCGGTGTAGTGCAGCGAACGGTTCACCAGCAATGGCGCCGACAGAGCCCCAATGGCGAAGCACAGGTGCAGCGCATTCAGCAGCGACCCGGCCCCGTTTGGGCGGCTCCACATCACCAAGGTGTTGCCGCAGACGTCGCTCAGCCCGGCCGCCGCACCCATCAACATGAAGGCTGCCGTCAACAGCGGCAGCGTGGGCGCCAACGCCACCAGCACGATGGACAACCAACTGACGGTCATCGCAGCCGCCCACCAACGGTGACCATTGCCCCGATCGAGGAGTCGACCAGCAAGAGCGGAACCCACGATGTAGCCGGACGAACCACCCACGAAGATCGATGCGATGCCGCCGTCGTCGGTGCCCATCCGGTCGCGCAGGTGCGATAACGCCGGCCCGTTCAACGAGAGCACGACGCCGATCAACACGAAGCCGAGCAGGTAGCCGGGAATCGCCGATGTCGTGTTTCGATTTCTTTCCTGTGAACGCATCGCGCGAGGTGCTGCCCTTCTTCGCCCCCAAGGCTAGGGTCTGCATCGATGCAGGTGCTCGTTGTCTTCGCCCACCCGCGCGCCGACAGTTTCAATCGGGCTATGGCGGATCGAGCGATCAAGGGGCTGCAGGACGCCGGACATACCGTGCACTTCCTCGACCTGTACGCACTCGGGTTCACCGGCGCGATGTCGTTCGAGGAACGCACCGCCTACCACTCCGACGACCCGATCCTCGACCCACTGGTCCGCGAGCACGCCGCGTTGGCGCAGGTGTGCGAGATGTTCGTGTTCATCTACCCCACCTGGTGGAGCGGGTTGCCCGCCATCCTCAAGGGATGGCTCGAGCGGGTCATGGTGCCCGGGGTGGGTTTCCGCTTCAACAGCAAGGGCAAGGTGCGACCCGGCCTTTCCCATGTGCGTCGCCTGGTCGGCATCAGCACCTACGGCTCACCGTGGCGCTACGTAAAGCCGGTGAACGACAACGGTCGGCGCACCATCATGCGCACCATCCGGATCAACACCGGTTGGTGGACCCGTCGCACATGGCTGGGTCTGTACGCCCTCGACACCACCACCCCCGAAGAGCGAGCCGACTTCCTGGACCGCGTGGAAGAAAAGATGCGATCGCTGTGAAGGTGCACGTCGTCTATTGCCATCCACAGCCCACGTCATTCACGGCAGCCGCTCGCGACCGCGTGATGGCAGGCCTCGCGGCCGGCGGCCATGAGGTGCGACTGCTCGACCTCTACGCCGACGGCTTCCGGCCGGAGATGTCGGAGTGGGAGAACGCACATCACCTCGACTCGTCGAGCAACAAGCCCGACATCATGCGCTACGCACAGGACCTGCAATGGTGCGACGTGCTGGTGCTGGTCTACCCCACCTGGTTCTCGGGTCAGCCGGCGATGCTGAAGGGGTGGTTCGACCGCATCTGGGTGCGCGACATCGCGTACCAACTACCCGAGGGCACCAACACCATCAAGCCGTCGCTGCACAACATCGGCCGGATCATGGTGGTCACCTCGCACGGCTCCCCCAAGTGGGTGAACGCCATTCAGGGCGAGGGCGGCAAGCGAACGGCATTCCGCGCGGTGCGCTTGGTATGCAGCCCGCGCACAACGACCACGTGGCTGGCGCTCTACGGCATCGACACCACGAGCGCCAACCGTCGGGCTCGGTTCCTCAAGAAGGTCGAGAGCTCGATGGCTCACCTCCGTTAGACCCTGTCGCCCGCGCACCGCCGCCCGACGCCACCGAAACGCACCGCACAGAGATCCATCGGTTTCTCAGCGGGATTCCTCCCACATCGCCTTCCCGGCGGTGTCGTTCCCGCTTTCCGGGAACGACACCGCCCGGAACACCTCTGGACGGAGATGTCGAGAAAGTGCTTGACGATCGAACATGTGTTCGATATCATCGACCTATGGAACCCTCCGTCGTCGAATTCCAGGCCGCTGCAGACGCAGCGCTGGCGCTCGGACGACAGTTGCTGCCCGCTGCCACGGATCATCGCCGGTTGCGTGCATCGATCCTGGCGGTGCACACGGCGGCAGCGCAGTTGAAGGTGCTCGAAGCCGAACTGCTCGCCGCGGCCGAGCAGCGTGAGGCATGGACCGGTACCGGTGCGCGGAACATGGCCGACTGGTTGGCCGGGAAGACCAACTCGTCCTACGGCGACGCGAAGCGCAAGACGAAGCTCGGCTCCGCGTTGGGGAAGAACAAGAAGCTGAAGGACGCCGTCGACGCCGGTGATGTCTCACCGGACGCGGCAGAACAGTTGGCCGGGACGATCAATCAGCCGCCCGCTGGGGCGGACGAACGGCATCTCGATGAGTTGGTCGACGCCTGCAAAGGTGCCAGTCCTCAGGATGCTCGTGACGCCGCGAACCTGTTCGCCACCACCTTCACGCCGGAGACCGACGAAGAGGCCGCGGAGCGTCGGCACCGGGCCCGGTCGCTGAACTTCGGCACCGCTGAGGATGGGATGGTGGTGCTTCGCGGGCTGTTGCCGGCGGCGAGCGCGGATCAGGTGAAGAAGAGCCTGCTGCACGCTGCGAGCCCGTATGAGGGCGACACGCGCACGATCGAGCAGCGTCTCGCCGATGGATTGACCAACTTGTCGACCGCCTATTCGAAGGGTGAGGTCACCGGTGGTCGTGAGGCGCCGCAGATGAACATCACCATGACCGAAGCGTCACGGCTCGGGCATTCGAACGAACCCGCCGTCACCGATCTCGGCACGAAGATTCCGCCGTTCGAGGCACGCAGGTTGGCCGAACTGGCAGAGATTCGTCGAGTGGTGATGGCAGGTTCGGAAGTGATCAACCTCGGACGGTCCTACCGGTACGCCAGCACCCAGCAGTATCAAGCGCTGTTCGCACGGGATCGTGGGTGCGTGTGGCCCGGGTGCAACATCCCCGCTGCGTGGTGCCATGCGGATCACATTCACGAATGGGAACACGGCGGGGTCACCGACCTGAACCAGTTGGCCCTGCTGTGTCCGCACCATCACACCGAACGACACCGGCCCGGGGTGTGGATCGAAGGTGACGCCAGCAGTTGGCGGATCCACCTCGCGAACGGCACCACCCTGCACCGGCGGCCGATACGACCACCCGGCCAACCCGACCTGTTCCAGCAGTCCACGGCCGCCTGAGTTCGAACATGCCGGAGCTGCCCGACACGGTCGGGCACTTCGGCGCGCCCCGGTGGCCGTTGCGTCAGCGGGTGAAGACGGTGACGACCTCGACGTGCGGGGTGTTGGGGAACAGGTCGAGCACGGTGAAGCCGGCGTAGGCGAAACCGAGGTCGATCAGCAGCCGGGTGTCGCGCGCCATGGCCACCGGATCACAGCTCACCAGCACCACGCGCTCGGCCCCGGTTCCGGCGAGCACTTCGACGGCTGCAGCGCCCAGCCCGGCGCGCGCAGGATCCACGATGGCCAACTTCACCGGCTCGGGCGTCCATTCCTCGAACGGCATGCAGTGCACCTGCGCGTCGGGCACGTTCACCACCGCGTCGGCACACGCACTACGGGAGCTCTCCACCAGAATCGGCCGCTCGAGGCCCAGCCCAGCCGAGAACAGGCCCGCCCCGCCGTAACCGTCGAGCACCGGACCGCTGTCGTGCAGCAGGTCGCCACCCGCGGCACGCACCGTCCGCAACAGCAGTTCCGCAGCAGCGGGGCCACTCTGGAAGAACGAGGCCGCGCTCACCCGCATCGACCGGCCGTTCACCGCCTCGTGCAGGACCGCCGACGAACCGACCCCCACATGCGAGGGCAACCCCGACACGCGGCCGTTCGGCTTCGACAGCAGCGCCGTTGCCTCGCCGGTGGAGGCACTCACACGTAGCGAGACCTCATCGGCACCCTTCACGATGAGACCGGGCAGCAATGCCGCCAGCGCAGGATGGGCCACCGGGCAGTCCACCAGTTCCACCACACGGTGGCTGGAGCCAGCACGCAACCCCACCCGACCGTTCGGCGCAACCGCGAGGCGCATGCTGGTGCGATAACCCCAGGCCGGCACGCCGCCGCCCACCTCCACGGGAGGTTCCGCGATCTTGGCCGTGCGACGCAGCGCATCCACCACGATGTCGCGCTTGAGTTCCCGCTGGCCCTCGGCTGAGACATGCTGCCAACCGCACCCACCGCAACCCGCCGCCAGCGCCGGACACGGCGCATCCACCCGATGTGGCGCCGCATCGAGAACGAGACGCGCCACGCCTTTCGCGAAGTCCTTCTTCGTCGTGTGGATTTCGACCTCGACGGTCTCTCCAGGAAGAGCACCCGTGACGAACAGCACGCGACCGTCTGCCGCATGCGCAATGGCATCGCCGCCTGCCGCCATCTTCTCGATGACGACCGTCTCGGTGGGGTGCTGCGCACGCATTGCACCGAGCCTACGGACGCGACTCGGCACGCACGCGCGCACTACCCTCGAGTCGTGCCCCGCATCGAAATCGCTCCCAGCGTGCTGCCCGCCGACTTCGCCCGACTCGGAGAGGAGGTCGCCGCACTGGAAGCCGCCGGCGTCGACCGAATCCACTGGGATGTGATGGATGGGCAGTTCGTGCCGAACCTCACCTTCGGCCCCGATGTCATCGCCGCCGCACGCAAGCACACCTCGCTGCCCTTCGAGGCGCACCTGATGGTGCTCGGCGCCGACGCCATGGCCGAGCAGTACGTGAAGGCCGGTTGTTCGCGCCTGATGGTGCACGTGGAAGCCTGCACGCACCTGCACCGCACACTCGGCTACATCCGGTCGCTCGGCGCCACTGCCTCGGTGGTGCTGAATCCATCCACTCCGATCAGTTCGGTGGCGCACGTGCTCGACCTGGTCGACATGGTGCTGCTGATGACCGTGAACCCCGGGTTCGGCGGCCAGAAGTACATCGCAACGATGGAGCCCAAGATCCGCGAACTGCGCACGATGATCGAGGCCCAGGGTCTGACCGACCAGGTGGATATCGAGGTCGACGGCGGCATCGCCCCCGACACCATCGCTGCCGCAGCCGCAGCCGGCGCCAACATCTTCGTGGCGGGCAGTGCCCTGTTCCGCGACCCTGAAGGCTTCGAGCACGCTGTCACGGATCTGCGCACTCGCGCTCAGGCCGCCTGGGGCATCTAACCCCTTACGCACTCTGGTGCGCACCGGCGCCGCTCACTCCGACGAGCGTTGCTCCACGCTGTCGCGCACGGTGCGGCCGATCGCGAACACAAGGTGCTTCAGCAACACCAGACCCAAGAGCGCGGCAAGGGCGATTCCCAGCGGGCGCAACACAGCGTCCAGCAGACTCGCCGAGTTGCCGCGGAGGGGCGCCAGCACGCCGGTGTCCACCGGCGAACCATTGGGCATCAGCGTGCGAACGGGTTCATCCAGAGTGACGCAATCGACATCGTTATCGTTCAAACCCACCACGGCGTCTCCGCCGAAGAGCGGCAGCGGCGCTCTCACGGTGCTGACGAGAAATCCGTCCTCGGCAGCGCGACCCACACCCACCACGTACGTGTCGCCGATCGCGAGAAACCGCGTTTCGTCGCCGTAGCGAACGTCGACCTTGTCGCCCACGAGGTAGCCATCCAGCGTGCCCGCCATCACGCGCTGCACCGAAAAACGCGCCGTCGTGGACACGGCATCAGTGATGCGACCCTCGAACACGGCCAGCGGTGCATTCGGCACGAGGCACCCGGAAGGCTGCAGCACGAGCGGCCCCTGGGCGGCTGGTAGACCGTTGACAGGGTGCAGCGGCACGGTGGGCGCCGTGGGCTTGCCCTGCCCCGGCGGCACCGTGGAAGGCGGCGCCGACGCGACGGCAACACCGTACCAGGCTCCGGCCAGGCTGACGCCGGCCAGCAGAGCGACGAGCAACCTCGACGAACGCATCGTGGCCACGCTAGTGAACCTGCTCGCGCAGAGGGGGTCAGTGCCCCTGGAAGTTCGGCGGGCGCTTCTGCACGAATGCGAGGAAGGCTTCGGTGGTGTCCTTGGTGCCGGCGATGTTCACCGTCTGCGCCATGCCCTCGTCGTCGAGCGCTTCTTCCATCGTGACCGCCATCGCGTTGTTCAGCAGATGCTTGCTCTGCGCCAAGGCGATGGGCGGACCGGCGGCAAGGCGAGTCGCCCAATCATCGACGAACGCGTCGAGTTCTGCGTCGGCAACCACGCGGTTCACGAGACCGATGCGCTCGGCCTCGGCTGCGTCGATGATGTCGGCGAAGAAGGCGAGCTCCTTGGCCTTGTGCAGGCCCACCCGGCGCGGCAACAGCCACGAGCCACCGAAGTCGAGGCTCAGGCCACGTCGAGCAAAGATCTCCGAGAAGCGGGCGGTGTCGGATGCCACCACGAGATCGCAACCAAGTGCCAGGTTGCAGCCAGCACCCACCGCCACGCCGCGCACTTTGGCAATCACGGGTTGGGGTAGACGGTGCAGCGCGAGCGCGACGTCGCCCACATGGCGCATGGACGCCAATTGATGACGGGTACGGCCACCGTCGGGTGTGAGGTCGGCACCCGAGCAGAACTCACCGTTCGCGCCGGTCACCACCACCACTCGATCGTCGTCGTTGTCGGCGATCTCACGGAAGACCGCGAGCAGTTCGTCGAACATCGTGCCGCTCATTGCGTTCTTCTTCGCAGCGCGATCCAGGGTGACGGTGACGATGCCGTTCTCGCGTGAGACGTTGAGGGTTTCCATGTCGGCCGACGATACTGAGGGGATGGGCTTCAATCCGCAGCGCAAGCGCGTCGCACGTACCTCGGATTACTTCTTCGTCGGCGCCGCTGTCGCGCTGTGTGTGGGGTTGGTGCTCTGGACCTTGCTCGGCTGACCAACCCGAACTGTCGCCGCCCTCAGCTGCGCGGGTCCCACTTCACGCCCACCAACAGCCACTCCGCGATTCGGCGCGGCGCCTCACCCAACCAGTAGGTGACCGACAAACGACGAGGCACACGCACGTGGCGTCGGTTCGCCTTCACGGCAGCCACCGTGCGACGCGCCATCAGCTCCGGCGACTTCTTCGGCAGCAGGTGCAGCATGTTGAACCGACGCAGGATGGGGGCCGACCAATCTTCCTCTTCCAAGCGGTCCCACATCTCGGTGTCCACGGGGCCAGCCGCCATCAACGTGACGTTCACCGGGGTGTCGCGCAGCTCCACACGCGCCGACGCCGCGAAGTTGTTGATGCCAGCCTTGGAGCCGGCATACACCGTCATGCCAGGGAACCCGGCCGTGCCGGCCAGCGACGAGATGAAGACCAGCGAACCCTTGCCACGGGCGAGCATGCCGGGCAACACCGCCTGGGTGAGGACGGCCGGTACCTCCAGGTTCAGCCGCAGCACATCGCGAATGGAGCCCGCAGACTCGCGGGCCAGCATCGAACGGCTCTCGAGACCGGCATTGTTCACCAGCACATCCACCGGCCCGGCTTCGGCCTCCACCCGCGCGACCAGCCCATCGGCGGTAGCGGGGTCGAGGAGATCGGCGGTGAATGCCGTGCCCCCGGTAGCCGCTGCCACGTCGGCCAGAGCGGCCGCAGAGCGCGCCACCAGCGACACCCGCGCTCCGGCGGCGGCGAACTCCCGTGCCATCGCGGCCCCGATGCCACGCGAGGCGCCGGTGATCAGAACATGTGCACCCGTGAGTTCCATGGGCGCATCGTAGGCACCTCAGAACGCACCGATGATCACCTCCAGCTTGGCCCCCACCACCGCGACGACATCGAATCGCACGTCCACCGCACCAGGGCGGTGCTCGGCCAACCAACGGGCCGCCAAGCGACGCAACCTGCGCTGCTTGCGCCAATCCACCGCCGCCTCCGGGCCCCCGAACCCCGCGGTGCGGCGAGCCTTCACCTCGCAGAACACCACCACACCAGGCGCAGCAACGATCAGGTCCACCTCGCCGTCGCTGCAGCGCCAGTTGCGCGCCAGCACCTCGTAGCCGGCGCGTCGATACCAACGCGCCGCTTCGTCCTCTCCGAACCTGCCCCGCGCATGCGCAGGCGTCAGAGTTCGGTCCGGGGCAACTCCTCCACGTTCACGTCCTTGAACGTGAGCACCCGCACCTTCGGGATGAAGCGGGTCTTCCGGTACATGTCCCATACCCATGCGTCACTCAACTCCACCTCGATCACGGGCCGAGCCGAATCGCCCGTCACGGAGACGGACACTTCGTTGGCCAGGTAGAACCGGCGCTCGGTCTCCACGGCGAAGCGGAACATGCCCGCGACATCCTGGTACTCCTGCGCGAGTTGGAGCTCCCGCTCGGCCTCGAAGTTCTCGAGATCGTCAGAACTCAATGGGGGTGCTGCTCACACCGAGGCGGGCCCTCAGGCCTCGCGCTTTTCCTTGATCTTGGCGGCCTTACCAACGCGATCACGCACGTAGTACAGCTTGGCGCGACGGACGTCGCCCTTCTTCAGCACTTCGATCTTCACCACGGTGGGGGTGTGCACCGGGAAGGTGCGCTCCACGCCGACGCCGTAGCTGAGCTTGCGGACCGTGTAGGTCTCGGCGACACCGCTGCCCTGGCGGGCGATGACGTTGCCCTGGAACACCTGGACGCGCTCCTTGTTACCTTCGACCACCTTCACGTGCACCTTCAGCTCATCACCCGGGCCGAAGGCCGGGATGTCGGAGCGGAGGTACTGGGCATCAACGATGTCGGTGGACTTCATGTCGGAGAACTCTCTCAGGCGTCGTCTAGGGAACGCTCAAGGATAGGTGAGAGATGGGAACTCTTCCAACAAGCGCCTGTCGGTTTCGCTGAGACCGCCGCGAGCCTCGATGAGGTCGGGCCGGTACCGAATGGTGCGATGCAACGCCTGGGCGGTGCGCCAACGCTGAATTCGGGCATGATCGCCGCCGCGCAACACCTCGGGGACCGGCCAGCCGCGGAACTCGGCAGGCCGGGTGTACTGGGGCTCTTCGAGCAGCCCGTGCTGACCGAAGCTCTCGTGCACGGGGCTGGCGTGGTTGCCCATCGCGCCTGGCAACAGGCGCACCACGGCTTCCACCACCAGGCACGCGGCCACCTCGCCACCGTTCAGCACCACGTCGCCGATGCTCAACTCGCCGTCGGCGAGATGCTCGCGCACCCGATGATCGATGCCCTCGTAGCGGCCACAGATGAGGGAGAAGCCCTCCCCTGCCGCCAGTTCCTCGGCCATGCGCTGGTCGAAACGGCGACCGCCCGGGCCCAGCACGAACAGCGGGCGTGGGGGCTGGGCCGCCTCCACCGCAGCGAACAACGGCTCGGCCTTCATCACCATGCCGGCACCGCCGCCGAATGGCTGGTCGTCGATGGTGCGATGCACGTCGGTGGTCTGATCGCGAGGGTCGTGCAGGCGCAGATCCAGCAGGCCGCCTGTGCGCGCCTTGCCCAGCAGGCTCTCGCCACAGAAGCCGTCGATCAGAGCCGGAAAGATGGTGAACACGTCGATACGCATCGCGTCTGCCAGCCTAGGGGCGATGATCTATCACCTCACCGAACCCCACCGCTGGACACAGAGCCAGCACGAGGGCATCCACACGGGCTCCAGCCGCGACGTGGAACTGGCCGACGAAGGCTTCATTCACTGCAGCACCGCCGAACAATGGCCGGCCACGCGCGAACGGTTCTACGGCGACCTCGACACGGTGCTGCTACTGCATATCGATGAGACGCTGCTCGGCAGCGAAGTGGTGTACGAACAGCTCGGCGATGCGCCGGCGCCGTTCCCCCACATCTACGGCCCCGTGCCGCTCACCGCTGTGGTGACGGTGGAGACCCTCACCCGCTGACCCGGCTGACCCGACTGACCCGGCTGACCCGGATGGGGAGGCTCAGTCGAGGAGGTCGAACAGGCCGTCGGGCGGGGCAATGACGATCTGCCCTGCCGTGCTCGACACCACGAACACCACGGGCACCAGCGCGCCCGACTCGAGTTCAAGGATGTCGTGTGCGGGGTTCGCCAGCACTGCAGTGCATCGGCCGTACGACACGCCCGCAGCATCCACCACTTCGGCGCCCACCAGGTTGTGCACGTACATGCCGTCGTCGCCTTCCACCGACGGCAACGGCTCGGCCAGCATCGGCTGGCCCTGCAGTACCTCCACCGCCGTGCGGTCGTCGAAGCCTTCGAAGTGCACCAACCAGCGAGGGCCGGCGACTCGCGCCGCAGCAACAGTGACCCAGCGGGCACCGATCTTCAGGCGAGCGCCCTTGGCAAGGCGTTCTTCGCGGTCGGTGAGCAGTTCGACGGAGATGTCGCCGCGCACACCATGCGCTCGGCCGGTCTTGCCGACCTCACGCAACTGGGGTTCTGATGTCACCGGTGTCAGTCGACGAAGTCGACGTCGACCTCGGCGCCGTCGCGGGTGGCAGCGGCACGCACGACAGTGCGGATGCTCTGCGCAGTACGACCACGGCGACCGATGACGCGACCGAGATCGCCAGGACCCACGGTGACTTCGAGCCGAATACGACCCTTGGCCTCCGAGGCCTCCACGGCGACGGCCTCAGGGTCGTCGACGATGGACCTCACCACGTGGGTGAGCACGGCAGTGGCCGTGGGAGCAGAAACGTCGCTCACGGTCACTTGGCGGCGCGTGCAGCGCCGAACTCGGCCCAAGCGCCCGAGATCTCGAGCAGCTTCTTCACGCGCTCGGTGGGCTGTGCACCATCGAGGAGCCACTTCACGGCCTTCTCGTTGTCCACCTTGAGCGCGGACGGCTCGGTGCGCGGGTTGTACGTGCCGACGATCTGGATGAACCGACCGTCACGAGGCGACCGACTGTCGGCTGCCACGATGCGGTACTGCGGCTGCTTGGTCTTGCCCACTCGGGTGAGGCGCAGCTTTACTGCCATGAGACGAGGTGCTCCTTGAGAAATAGAACCACTGGAGGTTATCAATTGAACGGCGGGAAGCCACCCGGCGCGCCGGACTGAGGAAAACCCGACGGAAGTCCGCCCGGAAGTCCGCCGGGCAGACCACCCGGCATACCGCCGGGAAGGCCGCCCATGCCGGGGAACCCCATACGACCGGGCTTGCCCTTCTTGCCCTTCTTACCGGGTCGGGCGCCTGCCATGGCACCCATGCGCTTCATCATCTTCTGCATCTCGGCGAACTGCTTCACCAGGCGGTTCACATCGCCCACGGTGGTGCCGCTGCCCATGGCGATGCGGTTGCGGCGGCTGCCGTTGATGATCTCGGGCTTGTGCCGCTCGGTGGGGGTCATGCTGCGGATGATCGCTTCGATCGGCTTCAACTGGTCGTCGCCGATCTGTGCGTTCTTCATCTCCTTCGGCATGCCGGGCATCATGCCCATCAGGTTGCCGATGGGGCCCATCTTCTTCAGGGCCTGCATCTGCTCGAGGAAGTCGTCGAGCGTGAACTCGCCGTCGAGCAACTTCTCGGCGGCCTTCTCGGCCTGATCCTTCTCGAACGCCTGCTCGGCCTGCTCGATGAGCGACAGCATGTCGCCCATGCCGAGGATGCGGCCGGCCATACGGTCGGGGTGGAACTGCTCGAACTCGCTGAGCTTCTCGCCGGTGCTGGCGAAGGCGATCGGGCGACCGATCACTTCCTTCACGCTGAGTGCCGCACCACCGCGGGCATCGCCATCGAGCTTCGACATGATGACGCCGTCGATGGCCAGCGTGGCGTGGAACGCCTCAGCCACGCTCACGGCGTCCTGGCCGGTCATCGCATCGATGACGAGGAACGTGTAGTCGGGCTGGATGACGGCGCTGATCTGGCGCACCTGCTCCATCATGTCGGTGTCGATCGACAGACGACCGGCGGTGTCGACGATGAGCACGTCCTTGCCCAGACGACGAGCCTCTTCGAGACCGCGTCGAGCCGTGGACACCGGGTCGCCGGGCTCGCTGAACACCGGCACATCGATCTGGCGGCCGAGTGTGCGCAGCTGCTCGACGGCGGCGGGGCGCTGCAGGTCGGCACCCACCATGATGGGCTGGCGGCCCTGGCTCTTGAACCAGCGGGCCAGCTTGGCCGAGTTGGTGGTCTTGCCGGAACCCTGCAGACCGGCCATGAGGATGACCGTGGGCGGGCGGCTGGCGTACTGGATCTTCAACGTCTCGCCGCCGAGCATGGCGGTGAGTTCGGCGTTGACGATCTTCACGACCTGCTGGCCGGGGTCGAGCGCTTCGCTGACCTGGGTACCGACGGCCTGCTCGCGGATGCGGGCGGTGACGTTGCGCACCACGCCCACGTTCACGTCGGCTTCGAGCAGCGCCGTACGGATCTCTTTCAGCATCTCATCGACATCGGCCTCGGTGAGGCGGCCCTTGCCGCGCAGCCGTTTGACGATGCCTTCGAGGCGGGATGACAGGGAATCGAACATGCGAGGCCTCACGCTACCCGGCTGTTGCGGCCAG
>CAIXIJ010000028.1 GCA_903919455.1 uncultured Acidimicrobiaceae bacterium
CCCCTTCCCGCCTGGTGCACATGGCCGCACCCGCCGCCGCAACGCCGGCAGCGAGTACCTGGCCCAGCTGCAGGAGAAGCAGAAGGCGAAGTACATCTACTGCGTCCTCGAGCGTCAGTTCCACAACACCTACGAGGAAGCCGTGCGTCTGCAGGGCCCCACGGGTGAGAACCTGCTGCGTCTGCTCGAGCAGCGCCTCGACAACATCGTCTACCGCGCCGGCTGGGCCTCCACCCGTCCGCAGGCTGGTCAGTTCGTGAGCCACGGCCTCATCCAGGTCAATGGCAAGCGGGTCGACATCCGCAGCTACCGCGTGAAGAAGGGCGACGTCATCTCGTTGTCCCCGAAGGCACAGGCGATGATCATCATCCAGCACAACCTCGACGTCCTCGACCGTACGATCGTCGGTTGGCTCGAGACTGGTGATGGCGGCAAGCAGGTCACCGTGCGCGACCTTCCGCAGCGTGAGCACATCGACGTGCCCGTTCGCGAGTCCCTCATCGTCGAGCTCTACTCGAAGTAATCCGGCCACCTTTCCCGTTCCAGAGGCACCCATGCTCGTCATTCCTCGTCCCACCATCGAAGCGATCGATGAGGCCGTCAACAACCGTCAGCGGTTTGCCATCGGCCCGCTGGAGCCCGGTTACGGCCCCACCATCGGCAACTCACTGCGTCGCACCCTGCTCAGCAGCATCCCCGGCGCAGCCATCAAGACCGTTCGTTTCGACGATGCGCTGCACGAGTTCGACACCATCGCCGGCATTGCCGAAGATGTCACCGACATCATCCTCAACATCAAGGACATCGTGGTCACCTCGACGTCCGATGATGAGGTCACGCTGCGTCTCGACGTGCGTGGTCCGGCCGAGATCACGGCAGGCGACATCAAGTGCCCGAGCGAGATCGAGATCCTCAACAAGGACCTCCACATCGCTTCGCTGAACGGTAAGGCCCGCCTCGCAGTCGACCTCACCGTCGGCCGTGGCTACGGCTACATGTCGAGCGACCGCGACGCCCAGAACCGCACCATCGGTGTGGTCCCGGTGGATGCCATCTTCTCGCCGGTTCGCCGCGTCACGTTCATCGTGGAGCCCACTCGCGTCGAGCAGAGCACGAACTTCGAGCGCCTCGTCCTCGAGATCGAAACCGATGGCAGCATCGAGCCGAAGGAAGCACTTGCTTCCGCCGGCAAGACGCTGGTGTCGCTCGTGGAACTCATCGCCAGCATCGGCGACGAAGTGCAGGGCCTCGTGCTCGGCGAAGTGGCCAGCACGGCCAACACCTCGCCCGACCTCGACCTGCCGATCGAAGACCTCGACCTTTCGGAGCGCCCGCGTAACTGCCTCAAGCGCGCCCAGGTCAACACGGTGGGCGAGCTGCTCACCAAGACCGAAGACGACCTGCTCAACATCACCAACTTCGGGCAGAAGAGCCTCGACGAAGTGAAGCAGAAGCTCGACGAGCGCGGCCTCACGCTGCGCGGCTGAGCAGAATTTCAACAGGAGACCTAGACCATGCCCGCAACCCCGCGCCGTGCCCGTAATTTCGGCGGCAGTTCGCAACACCAGAAGCTGATGATGGCCAACCTGGCCGCGTCGCTCATCGCCGCTGAGGCGATCGTCACCACCGAGGCCAAGGCCAAGGCGCTGCGCCCGATCGCCGAGAAGCTCATCACTAAGGCCAAGAAGGCTCAGGACGACAGCCCGATGCGCGTGCACCGGATCCGTCAGATCCAGGGTTACCTCGGCGACAAGGAGATGACCCACAAGCTGGTCAACGAGGTTGCCCCGCGCTACACGGAGCGCAATGGTGGCTACCTGCGCATCCTGAAGCTCGGACCGCGCCTGGGCGACAACGCCCAGATGGCTCGCGTCGAACTCGTCTGAGTCACACATTCGGTCCGAAAGGGCGGCGTCCTGCGGGGCGCCGTCCTTTCGGCGTTTTCGACCGGACCGGGTTCAGGCGACGATCGACGATGCGGACGGGTTGAACAACCGAGCGCCCCATTGCGCCGTGTCGAGCGACTGGTCGAACCAGCGCACTTGCGCGGCGTCGTGGCTGTAGCGGTTCGCCAACTCTGCCCTGCGGTCTTCGAGCGTCACTGATTCACCATGAGGACTGGTGGTGCGGTCGGTGTACGTGAGGATGGCGAGTAGTTCTGCATCCGAGAGCCACACGTTGAGATCCGACATGTTCCGGTCGGCAGCTTCGAGCAGCGCGCCGGAGTGATGCGCAACGAGAGGCGCAACGTCGTGCAGGCCGACAGCATCGAGGAAGCGCGCACCCACGAAGCCGTGCGGCTCGGTGTTCTCCGGGTCAAGTGCTCGGCCCACGTCGTGCAGTAGCGCCGCCAGTTCCAAGGACTCGAACCGCTCGGCCGACAGCCAGTGCAGTTCGTGGCGACGAGCCGTAGCGATGCGGTGCCAGACGGATCGCGAATGCCAGGTGCGGCTCGGCTGGGCAGCGAATGCCTCGTCGATCCAGTGCAGCCAGGTGCTCGGATCGCGCAGCGCAACACGCGGCGGCGTGAGGCGAGGTCGGTAACCGGCGGGGCGATCGACTTCCATTACCCCGCACGTTAGCCGCGCCGCCACAGGGGCCGAAACGGGCCCTAGCATCGGTCCCCGTGCCGACCCGAGCCCGCAACCCTGTGCTCGTGCTCGCAGTAGTGGCTGTGCTCCCTGCGCTGCTGTTGGGATCGCTCACGCTCTATGCGCACTCCAACGACGCGAGCATCAGCGTGCCGGTGCGCACATCGTCGCCGCCGGTCTCTGTGCCCCGAGCGTTGCCGACGCCGTTGCTCTCGCTCCGGCGGGCACCCTCGCCATTGGCAGCCAGTCGAAGGACGGCCCTGTTGACGCAGGCGGTGCAGCCCCTTACAGCGGCGGTGGATGCCACCTCATGCCTCGCAGTGGGAATGGACGATCGGATGGTGGCGGCGACCAACGCCGACCTGCAGGTGATCCCTGCCTCGAACTTGAAGCTGGTCACGGCGACCGCCGCGGTGCAAGTGCTGGGGGCAGGCACGGTGTTCAGTACGTCGGTCGTGGGTGCGGCTCCAGCGAACGGTGTGGTGGACGGCGACGTCTACCTCGTCGGCGGTGGCGACCCACTGCTGAGCGAGCAGTGGTACACGCAGCCGTCGGCATCTCGAAAGCGCCCACCCCAGCACGCCACGTCGATCGAGGCGTTGGTCGACCAAGTGGTGGCTTCGGGCGTCACCTCCATCAAGGGCGACGTGGTGGGCGATGGGTCTCGCTACGACGATGAACGGCACCCGCCCGGATGGAGCAGGGACATCCGCGCCAGCGTCGACGGTGTGCCCGTAGGGGCACTGGTGGTGAACGACTCCATCACGCAAGCAGGTGGGATCGGCGACGACCCAGCCAAGAGTGCTGCTGCCACGTTCAGATCGTTGTTACGCGCTCGCGGAGTGCAGGTGGGCGGGAATGCAGCCACCGGCGTTGCCCCAGCCGGGGCTGGCGTGTTGGCAACGGTGACGTCGGCGCCACTGACCGACGTGGTGAACGAAATGCTGGTCACCAGCGACAACCTCACCGCCGAGATGCTCGTGAAGGAGATCGGTCGAACCGTTGCGGTCCCCGGCACTCGAGACGCCGGGCTGCAGGTGATCGGCTCGAAGTTGGTGGAATGGGGAGTACCCGTCGGCGCCTTCTCGTTGGCCGACGGTTCGGGCCTGTCGCGGGAGAACCGCATCACGTGCAACGGGTTGCTCACTGTGCTGCACCGGGGCAGTGGCACCGATGCGGTGGGGAGCGCGATGGCGAAGGCCGGCGATGCGGGCTCCACGCTCGATGGCAAGTTCGAAGTGCCCGGGCTGCAGGGCGTGTTGCAGGCGAAGACCGGCAGCCTTCGTGAGGTGAAAGCGCTGTGCGGCTACTTCCCTGCAGCCGGCGGCGAAGTGGCGTTCGTATTGATCCTCAACGGTGCCAGCGCGCCGAACTATGCCGGCCCATGGGAGCAGCTCAGCCAGGTGTTGTTGGCCGCCGCTGCGGCGCCGCCAGCAGCGTCGCTGGCACCTCGCCAGACCTAGGCTGATCGGATGGATCGTCGGGCTCGGATCACCGTCGCCTACCTCGGCACCAACCTGCACGGGTTCGCCGAGACCGAAGGCGTGCCCACCGTGATGGGTGAACTTCGAAGCGCGCTCGAGAAGATCGTGCGTCAGCCGGTGAACCCGGTGGGGGCCGGTCGCACCGATGCGGGTGTGCACGGCTGGGGCCAGGTGGTGAGTCTCGACCTTCCGGAGGACACCAACCTCGCCGATGTGCAGCGTCGGGTGAATCGCATGTGCGCTCCATTCATCTCCATTCGCGATACGGAATGGACCGACGATCCCGAGTTCAATGCCCGGTACAGCGCGCTCTGGCGCCACTACCGCTACCACGTACTGAACACGAGGATGGCCGACCCCTTCGTCGCCGACACGGCGTGGCACGTTCACCAGCCGCTGCAGTTATGGGCCATGCAATTGGCATGCGACCCGCTCATCGGCGAACACGACTTCTCCTCGTTCTGTCGTCGGCCGAGGGTGGCTCCCGGGCAGACCCCGCGGTCGATGCGGCGCCGGATCATCAGTGCCCAATGGCGCGAGGTGGGCCCTGAACAGCCTGGCCTGCTGCGGTTCGAGATTCGAGCCAACGCGTTCTGTCACCAGATGGTGCGATCCATCGTCGGCACGTTGGTGGATGTGGGTCTCGGCAAGATCCATGCCGGTGATGTGCGCAGCATCCTGATGCAGCGGGATCGCCAGGCGGCAGGAGGCGTTGCGCCGCCGCACGGGCTGGTGCTGTGGGAGGTCGGTTACCCCGTTGGGACCCCGCTCGACCCACCGAGGCGGGCTGCGGCAGCGTTCGCCCCACCCTCCGGCGACCTCATCGACCCCTCTGGGCCCATCTTGCGCCCCCAGTTGCCCTGAAACCTGCGGGAATTCGCGCGGTTCCTGCTCCGGTCGATTGTCGTTGGCCTCGCGACACCCGTATCATTGCACGGTTCCTCGGGCGACCCCTTTTGGGTCGTCCGCACGTTCGAAGGTTCGTAGATGAGCACCACGTATTCACCGAAGGCCAGCGAGATCACCCGCGCATGGCACGTCATCGACGCCGAGGGCATGGTGCTCGGCCGTTTGTGCACCGAGGCAGCCCGCGTGCTGCGCGGCAAGCACAAGC
Source organism: uncultured Acidimicrobiaceae bacterium (assembly GCA_903919455.1). Taxonomy (GTDB): domain Bacteria; phylum Actinomycetota; class Acidimicrobiia; order Acidimicrobiales; family Ilumatobacteraceae; genus UBA668. Next base: position 5,190 of record CAIXIJ010000028.1, read on the forward strand.
CCACGTTTGCACCCCACATCGACACGGGCGATCACGTCATCATCGTGAACGCCGACAAGGTGGTGCTCACCAAGGGCAAGGCCAGCGTGAAGCGCGTGTGGCGTCACACGGGCTACCCGGGCGGCATCAAGAGCGAGACCTACCAGGAACTGCTCGGCCGTAACTCCGCCCAGGCGGTCTACAACAGTGTGAAGGGCATGCTGCCCCACGGTCCTCTCGGCCGTCAGCAGATCAAGAAGCTCAAGGTCTACGCAGGCCCCGAGCACCCGCACGCCGCGCAAAACCCCGTAGTTCTCGAGATTCCCGCGGCCAAGGCCCGCTGAGCCCAGAAGGCAGAAGGTAGACGTTCATGGCCACCAAGCCGCTCACCCAGACCACCGGCCGTCGCAAGGAGGCCGTCGCCCGCGCTCGTCTGCGCCCCGGCAACGGTACCCACACGATCAACGGCAAGGCGTTCGACGTGTACTTCCCCACGGCGCTGCAGCGCATGATCGTCACTGAGGCACTTCGTGTGCTCGAGGTGGAAGACCAGTACGACGTGGATGCCACCATGCATGGCGGTGGTGTCACGGGTCAGGCCGGCGCACTGCGCATGGCCATCGCTCGTTCGCTCCTGGAACTCGATCCCGAGTGCCGTCCGGCGCTGAAGAAGGCTGGACTGCTCACCCGCGACCCCCGTCGCAAGGAGAGCAAGAAGTACGGCCTCGTCAAGGCCCGTAAGGCCAAGCAGTACACCAAGCGCTGATTGCAGCCTTGCTCGAATCGCCCTCGGCTTTTGTGCCGGGGGCGTTCGTGCTTTTGCACCCGGTGAGAATCTCGTGGTCGGAGCCGCCGCGATGAAAAGGGCAGTGATGAGAAGGGCAGTGTCGTGAGCCTCAAGTTCGGAACCGACGGTGTGCGCGGTGTGGCGCTCAGCGAACTCACCACCGAATACGCCGCCGCGCTCGGTCGTGCCGCCGCAGAGGTGCTCGGTGGGGGGCAATGGCTGATCGGGCGCGACACCCGCGAGTCGGGTCCGGAACTCGAAGCTGCAGTGGTTGCCGGCCTTGCTGCGGGCGGAGCCACGCCGGTGTCGGTGGGCATGGTGCCCACACCAGCGCTCGCCTGGTTGGCCGCGCAGCATGGCTGCCCGGCAGCGATGATTACGGCGTCGCACAACCCTTGGCAGGACAACGGGGTGAAGATCTTCGGTGTCGGTGGCCTGAAGCTGATCGACGAGACCGAGCGAGCCATCGAGGCAGCGCTTCGGTTCGACGTGATGCCCGATGCCCACGAGCCAACGTCGATCGATGAGCGCGATCGCTACGTGCTGCACCTGGTGGACGGTCACGGCTCGCTGCGTGGCCTGCGCGTGGTGCTCGACTGTGCGAACGGCGCGATGAGCCATGTGGCTCCCGCGGTGTTCATGGCACTCGGCGCCGATGTGACGGTGCTGCATGCCTCGCCCGACGGTCGCAACATCAACGACCATTGCGGCGCCACCCACACGGCGTCGCTGGCCGCAGCGGTGGTGGCCGAGGGTGCCACCTTGGGTCTGGCGTTCGATGGCGACGGCGATCGGGTGATCGCAGTGGATCATCTTGGTCGAGCCGTGGATGGCGACCGACTGATTGCGTTGGCAGCGTTGCAACTGCGCGAACTCGGCGAACTGCGCGGCAACACGGTGGTGGTCACCGTGATGAGCAACATCGGCTTTCATCGGGCGATGGCGCAGGCAGGTATCGACGTGGTCACCACCGGCGTGGGTGACCGCTATGTGCTCGAGGCCCTCGACCAGGGTGGCTTCAGCGTGGGTGGCGAGCAGAGCGGTCACATCATCTATCGCGATCTGGCCACCACCGGCGACGGTCTGCTGGCAGGTTTGCGGTTGGCCGAGTACGTGCACGGTCATCACCGTTCGCTCGCCGATCTCGCCGCGGAGGTGATGGTGGGGTACCCGCAGGTACTGGTGAACGTGAAGGTGGCCGAGCGCCACCCGCACGCCGCGGATGAGTTGGCGGCCGAGATCGCCGAGGCAGAGCAGTCGTTGCACGGCGACGGCCGGATCCTGGTGCGAGCCAGCGGCACGGAGCCGCTCATTCGTGTGATGGTGGAGGCAGCCAGCGACGACGTGGCCAAGGACGTTGCCGATCGTTTGGCCGCTGTGGTGCACGCTCGCTTCGGCTGACGAGACCTACGCTGACGGTGTGCCGCCTCCGCTGTCGGAGGCCCCGAGCCGTTCGATGAGGGAGGTGTACATGTCGGCCACCAAGGACGCCCGGAACCGGGCGGTCATCGAGCAGGCACGTTCCCTGTCGGAGTACCTGAACACGCTCCAGCGCGAGCGGGCCGGATTCGACCAGGCAGTGTCGGCGGCGGGCACCGCGCTCAGCGAGGCAGTGGAACACCGCGACTTCATCGTTGGGGTCCAGGACCGAACCGCCCACCCGGTATCGGATGCACAGCAGCGCATCATCGCAGCGCGAGTGGATACCTGCGCTGCCATGGTCCGTCTTCTCACCGATACCGAGGAGCACGCCGCCACGGTCACCGCGTCGGCGATCGCTCGTCACTCCACCGCGACCGGTTCCGTCGATGCGCGTCTGCTCGAAGGCTTCCGTGGCGATGCGGATGCCCTCGAGCACGGGATCGCCGCGGTGCTTGCGGAGCACAGTCGAGTTGCTGCCGACTATGAGGCTCGACTGCTTGCCGTAGTGGAGGAATGGGTGGCGTTCGAAGAGGGCAGTAGCGGCGCGCTCTTCGAGCATGCGAAGTCGCTCGCAGCGCAACGGCTGCACCGAGCCCACATCGGTTCCGTGGAGCTGCTCCGATCGGTCGGCACCACGACGTTGGCGAAGGCGAACCCGGCGGGCGCGGCGAATCTGCCCGGTCCTCAGTTGCCCGCGCCGGCGATCATCCCAACGGAGAGTCCGGCGAGCGAGCCTCCGGCCGCCCCAGTGAGCGACCCACCGACGCAACGCGGCCGTGCGGGTGAGGCCGGCGATGTAAGCGAGCCCGGCGAGCCCGGTGATGAGCAAGCGGAGGAGGCGCCGTCGGCTTCCTGGAACCTGCTCGGCCGCGCAGCGTTGCCCATCGTGGGCATCACCGTCGTCCTGGCGTTTGTCTTGCTACTACTCGGCTAGTTACCCAGCGTTTACGTCACTCGGCGTGGGTTGGCACCACACCCTGTGCTGGTCATCGTGAGTGGCAGCCCCTCCTACATGGTTTTCCCGCAATATCACACGAGGTAGTGGATTGCGCGCGCTCTGGCGAGTTGGCGCTCTGTCTTTCATCTGGGAGTCACCCCAAACACATACTTCATTCATATGATCGTCATCGGGCGCTTCTACAGTCATCCGGGCATGGAGACCGCCCTCACGCCCAACGAGACACGGCCGACCGACCTCGCGGTCGAGGTCGTTGCGTTCTTCGAAACGTTGCGTACCGAGCAGCTTCGATTCCTTGAGTCGATGGCTCAGGCGCGAGCCTCGCTGCGTCAGGACGACGGTCAGTTGGCCCAGATCAGCGCCACGCACGCCCGTCTCACGCGGCAGTTCTTCGATGCGCAGCGATCGATCATGCAGCGCCGTGCGGAGGCTGACGCCGAAGTGGCTGCCATCGCCGTCGAAACCGATGAACACTCGCACACGGTGCTGGCATCGGCGCTTGCACATTCTGCTGCTGCGTCGCTGCCCGCCCCATCCGCTGATGATCTCGTGTCACCCCCCGGCACGACGACCGACCGCGACATGCTCGAGCGCACCACCCGCCAGGCGGCCGTTGCGCTGAGCGTGCTCGCGGCTCGGAGCCAGCAAACCGCATCGTCGATCGAGCAGGTCGTGAACGAGGCATTCGAGGTGCGTGAATCCGAGGACGCTCGCTTCGAGCGCCAGCTGCAGGCAGTGCTCGACGAGTGGTGGGCGTTCGAGAAGCACGAGAGCAAAGCGCTCATCGACGATGCCCGAGCCCGTGCAGCAATGCGGCTGCACATTGCCCATCTCGAGGCGTGCGAGATCATGGGATCCGCTGCTCCATTGTCGTCCGAGTCGTCGACGTCCGAGTCGTCGACCGTCGAGCTACTCGCCGCCGGACCCTCGGCTTCGCTGGCGGCCCCGTGCCTCGCTTCGACGCCGGTAGACCTGCCCGCCCCGGGTGCATCGAGTGAGGCCGTGCGTTCATTGCTCGACAATGTGAAGTCGACCGATCTCGAGTCGATGTTCGCTGAGCTCGAGTTGCTGCTGGGTGCCTCGACCCCGGCCGCTGTCACTTCGACCGAATCAGATGTGATCGCTCTCTTCGCAGCGCCACTGGCCGGCACGAAGGTCGATAGCTTCGACAACTTCTGGTCGCCGATTCCGGCACCGGTGGCCGATGAGCCGTCGGTCGAGACGCGAGGTGCCTTTGCCTCGGTCATGATGCGGGTCGTGGTGCCGATCACAGCGGTTACTGCGCTCCTGGCGGCGCTGATGGCGTGGATTGGATGATGGGCATGACTGAGTTGAACGGCTCTGCGATGAACGGCTCCGCGATGAACGGCATCTCGCTCGACGAGGAGGCCCGGCTGCGCTCGGAGTATCAGCGCCTGCAGGCGGAGTTGACTGCAGCGAAGGAGCGTGTTGCGGCATCGCAGCAACGCATTGCAGTTCGTGACGCTGAAATCCAGGGCGCACTGCGCGATGAACTCCATCTGGCGCAAGACGAATTGGCGAATCTGGCAGCCCGTCACGAATCCGACCTTGAGCAAATCCGTCGCGACACAGCGTCCGAAGTGACGCGTCTCCTCGCGTCCGGTCCCGAACTTCCGCAGGTGCAACATGGCGAATGAACCTCAGACCACTGAACTGTCACCCCGCGCCGGTATCGCGATGCTCACATTGCAGCTTCGTTCCACGCTGCAGGAGGCGGATCGCCTCGACCGCACCGATCACACGATCGACGAGGCCGCTGCCCGCCGTCAGTTGCGCGAGCGCCTCGACCCGCTGATCGAAGAGCGTCAACGGTCGTATGAGGAAGCCCTCGCCGTTGCCCGCGCCGAGTCGCAGCAGCAGATCGCCGCGGCGCACGAGGAAGCACAGCGTCGCGCCGCAGCGGCCGCCGAGGCCGCCGCGTGGCGCCCCGAGCCGGTCGTCGAGACGCCTGTCGTCGAGGTCCCGGTGCTCGAGGCCCCTGTCGTCGAGGCGCCTGTCGTCGAGGTCCCGGTACTCGAGGCGCCTGTCGTCGAGGCGCCTGTCGTCGAGGCCCCGGTGCTCGAGGCCCCTGTCGTTGAGGCTCCGGTTGTCGAGACGCCGCTCGTCGAGGCCCCTGTCGTCGAGGCGCCTGTCGTTGAGGTCCCGGTACTCGAGGCGCCTGTCGTCGAGGCGCCTGTCGTTGAGGTCCCGGTCGTCGAGGCCCCGGTTGAAGAAGAGCCGATCGTCATCGCTCCTGCGCCGTTGCCGGTGGTCACCCAGCAGTTGGCACCCGCCCGCCCTGCTCCGCAGGAGATCACGGTGTCCATCGATGCCGATGCATTCGCCCGGGTGTTCGCCACGGTGTTCGCCAGCCTGGTGGATCAGCGCACTCACGTTGCGCCGCCGATGGGTCAGGCATACGCGCCCGGTGCCTACGTGCAGAACCCGGCGATGAACTTCGCGCCGGTTCCGCAGCCGGCGGCTCCGCGCCAGTCGTTCTGGAGCCATGCTCGGCACCCCGATGTACTGCTGATGAGCCTCGCCACCGCCATCGTGCTGGTCGTGGTCGTCGCGTGGCTGGTGTGACCCATGGACACGCTCACGACACGGCCATCGGTCGCTGAAGGCGAACCGGCAACGCCGCAGCCGCTCACCTCGCGGCGAATCCGCAGCGACCGCGCCTTCTTCGGCATCGTGTCGTCGAGCGGCGTGTTGGTGCTGGCCCTCATGGTGGCGGTCGGGGTGTTCCTGTCGTACCAGGCCTTCGATGCACTGCAGGCCAGAGGCTTGGCGTTCTTCACCACGTCCGAGTGGCAGCCCGATCGCAACCAGTTCGGTGTGGCTGCGGTGTTGGTCGGCACGTTGCTCATCGCGTTGGTCGCAGTTGCCATCGCATTGCCGCTTTCCATTCTCACGGCACTCTTCATCGTGGAGGTCGCGCCGACGTGGCTGCGTTCCACGTTGGTGGCGCTGGTCGACCTGATGGCTGCAGTTCCCAGCGTGGTGTACGGCCTGTGGGGCCTGTTCCTGTTGCAGGGCCAAGTAGTCGGTGTGTCCCGCTGGATCAACTCCTGGTTTGGCTGGATTCCCTTCTTCAAGGTGAATGGAGCCGACCCCACCAGCCCGCTCTCGAGCGCTTCGGTCTATTCGGCCTCCGCGTTCATCGCTGGTGTCGTCGTGGCCATGATGGTGATGCCCATTCAGTGCGTGGTGATGCGCGAGGTCTTCTCGCAGGTGCCACCCGGCGAACGTGAAGGCGCCTTCGCGCTCGGTTCCACCCGCTGGGGCATGATCCGAGTCGTCACACTGCCGTTCGGCCGTGGCGGCATGATCGGCGGCACCATGCTGGGTCTGGGCCGAGCACTCGGTGAGACCATCGCCGTGCTCCTCATCATCTCGCCGGAGTTCGTCATCAAGTTCCGCGTCCTCGAGGTGGGTGCCAACTCGGTGTCGAGCCTCATTGCGTTGCGGTACTCGGAGGCATCGGGCTTCGAGTTGTCGGGGTTGATGGCCGCTGGCCTCACCCTGTTTGCGGTGACCCTCGTGGTCAACTTCACTGCGTCGTGGTTCATCGCCAGGTCGCGTTCGGGAGCGAGCAGCGAAGCATGACCTCCACCATCGATTCCATGGGGCAACGGGAAGAACACGCCGAGCAGGGAGCCGCGGCGCCTGCTGCTGCGCCGCGCACGGTGCTGCCGGCGCGGCCGACAGCGACGACCGCTGCTCCGCAACGCCGGTCGATCGGCAAGATCTCACGTCGCGACGTACTCGACCTCGCCGGGGCCTTGCTCAGCGCCGTGTGTACCACGGCCCTGCTGTTCGGCCGCCTCACTTCGCTACATGGCAAGTTCGGTTCCGTTGTGGTCGGCCTTGCGGTGTTCCTCGTCATCTACACCGCGTTGGTGGCGCTACACGACGAGAGGCCGGCCGTGATCGACCGGTCCATGACGGTGGCGATGGCCATCAGCGGGCTCGTGGCGCTGGTGGCGTTGACATCGGTGATCTTCTTCGTGTTGTACCGGGGCTGGGACGCCCTCACCAAGGCCAACTTCTACTTCAACGACCTCAGCTCTACGGGGCCTTCGGAACCCTTGACATCGGGCGGTGTCGGCCATGCCATCGTCGGCACGCTGATCATGACGGCCATCGCGTTGGCGATCACCGTGCCGTTGGGATTGGCGTGCGCCGTCTACCTGAACGAATCCAGTGGCCGCGTCTCGAAGTTGGTGCGCACGGTGGTGACCGCGATGACAGCGCTGCCGTCCATCCTGGCCGGCTTGTTTATTTTCGCCACCTGGATTCTGGTGCTCGGCTTCGAGCGCTCGGGTCTGGCGGCATCGATCGCGATGAGCATCATGATGCTGCCGATCATCATTCGCTCGGCCGACGTGGTGCTGCGCCTGGTTCCGGGCAACCTTCGCGAGGCTTCGGCGGCCCTTGGAGCACCGCAGTGGCGCACGGTATGGCACGTGGTGCTGCCGACTGCTCGATCCGGTCTCACCACATCGGTCATCCTGGGCGTTGCTCGAGGTATCGGCGAGACCGCTCCGGTGTTGCTCACCGCTGGCTACACCGCGTCGCTGAACGTGAACCCCACTGCCAACCCGATGGTGTCGCTGCCGTTGGCTGCATACGTGTTGGTCAAGTCGGGTAACGACAACCTCATTGCCCGTGGTTTCGGCGCCGCAGCGGTGCTGATGATCCTGGTGCTCATTCTCTTCACGCTTGCCCGCATCCTGGGCGGCCGGCCTGCAGGACGACTGTCCAAGCGTCAGACCAAACGTGCTGCAGCGCGTTCCAAGGGCGACATTGCGCGTATCGATGCAAGCCGTTCCTCTCTCCCCGAGGTGACCTCATGATCCCCCGATTCGTTGCTCGCCGCCGCACGGTGGCGCTGTCGGTAGTCGTCGCCGTGGGCGCACTACTCGCAGGTGTGACCTCCCCGTTGTCGGCGCCGTCGGTGGCCGCCGAGAACTATCAGCGCATCTCGGGCGAGGGCTCGTCGTGGGCAGCCAACGCCATCGACGCGATGCGCGTGAACGTGAAGCAGTTCGGCATCACGGTTGACTACAACCCCAGCGGCTCTACCGCTGGCCGTAAGAACTTCCTCAATGGCACGGTCGACTTCGCTGCCTCCGACATTCCGTTCCAGTTCAAGCCCGAAGACGGCTCGGCACCCGAAAGCCCGGCTGCGGGTAGCTATGCATACATGCCGGTCGTCGCTGGCGGCACCGCCTTCATGTACAACCTGAAGATCAACGGCAAGCGGGTCACCAACCTGCGTCTGTCGGGTGAGAACACAGTGAAGATCTTCACCGGTGTGATCACCATGTGGAACGACCCGGCGATCCAGAAGGACAACCCTGGCTTGGTGATGCCGGCCCGCAAGGTGGTGCCGGTGGTGCGCTCGGATGGATCGGGCTCGACCGCGCAGCTCACCAAGTGGATGATCGCGCTGCACAAGCCCCTGTGGGACAACTACTGCAAGCGATCGGGCCGTGCCCCTGCCTGCGGTTTCACCTCGTTCTACCCGACCATCAGCGGCATGATCGGCCAGGGCCAGGACCTCGGTGTTGCGGGCTACGTGAGCCAGGGCTTCGCCGAGGGTGCCATCGGGTACGTGAACTATTCCTACGCGCTCAGTTCTCAGTTCCCCGTGGCGAAGTTGCTGAACAGCGCCGGCTACTACACCGAACCCACGCCGCAGAACGTGGCGGTGTCGTTGTTGAAGGCGAAGATCAACACCAACGCCGCCGACCCCAGCGTGTACCTCACCCAGGATCTCTCCGGGGTGTACACCGACACCGACCCTCGCAGCTACGAGTTGTCGTCGTACTCGTACCTCATCCTGCCCACGAAGGTGCAGGGCCAGTTCAACGAGGCCAAGGGCAAGACCCTGGCAGCGTTCTCGTACTACGCAATGTGCCAGGCGCAGCAGCAGTCGGAGTCGCTGGGTTACTCGCCGATGCCCATCAACCTCGTGAAGGCCAGCTTCGACCAGATCAAGAAGATCCCCGGCGCGGTCGTACAGAGCATCAACATCCAGCAGTGCAAGAACCCCACCTTCGCCGCAGACGGCACCAACACCCTCGCCAAGACTGCACCGCAACCTCAGGGATGTGACAAGACGGGTGGGGCGTCGCAGTGCCCGGATGGCACCGGTGGCATGAAGAATGTGCCCACCCAGGTGAAACCCGACCCGGGTAACGGTGGCCCTCCCATCACCACTCCGCCGACGACGCCGGGCGGCACGACACCGCCGACGAACCCGGGCGACACGACACCCTCGACGAACCCGGGCGACCCGACACCTTCGACGAACCCGGGCGACACGACACCCTCGACGAACCCGGGCGACCCGACACCTTCGACGAACCCGGGCGACACGACCGTGACGACTAGCCCGGGAGGTGTGGTGCCGGTCGACACGACGCCGAGCGGTGGGTGCGACCCGACGGTCGGATGCGACCCGTCGGTGGGCGGCCCTGAGGTTGGCGGACCACTGCCCACCACACTGTCGATGCCCACCAGCCAGGTCACCTCGTTCGGGCTGATCTTGCTCATCGTGCTGTTGGTGATTGCGCTCGTCGTGGTGCCAGCCTTTGCGTGGCGCTACTTCGCGACAAAACGGATGCCGACGTGAAACTCGGACGGTTCATGAACGGCTGGGTGCTCGGCCCAGTGTCCATCATCGTCGGCGTGAGCCTGCTGGTGACGGGTGCCGTGGCCGTGGATGCCACCCCTGGTCAGCAGGGTACCGACACCTCGTTGGCGGCCACGCCGTCGCAGGTGACCGTGTCGGGGCGTGGTGCGTTCGCTGGCATGAAGTTCACCGTGAACCAGACCAAGGCGTTGTCGAATCAGGCGATCTCGATCACCTGGACGGGTGGCGTGCCCACCACTCGTCAGACGTCGCGCTTTGGCGCCAACTTCGTGCAGATCTATCAATGCTGGGGCGACGACGACGGAACCGTCCCGGAGAACCCTGGCCCGCCGGCAGAGCAATGTGAAGCGGGTGCCTATGGTGCGACCGCCAACGGCGGCTCCTCGGTGTTGTTCTCCGACCCGATGGTGACTGGACGAATCATTTCGCGCGTGGGTTGGAAGACCGACGACCCCAACCGTGGCGTGCTCGACGCAGCGGGGTTCCAGCGCTGGCTGCAGTTCCGTGCCGTTGATGGCACCGAGATCGGCGAAGCCATCGACCCGAGCTACAACCCATTCCTCGGGGGCAACTACTGGACGAACCCGTATTTCAACAGCATCACCACCAATGAGATCCCCGGAGCTGTCACCAACCTCGATGGCACCGGCGCCGAGCTCTTCCAGGTGCTCACCGGTGACGAGGCGGCGGGGTTGGGCTGCGGGAAGAAGACGAAGCCCGCCGGCACTGCGTTCACGGTGCCCAAGTGTTGGCTGGTGATCGTGCCGCGTGGAGACCAAGCGATGGAACACGTCGACACCCCGTTCGCGTCGTACGGCGAATCGATTGGCGTGTCCACATCGCCGTTGGCTGCAAACGCGTGGCGGAACCGTGTGGCGATTCCGTTGGAGTTCAACCCTGTCGATTCGCCGTGTGCCTTTGGCAGCGTGGATCGCCGTATCGCCGGCAACGAGATGGCGTTGCCTGCCGTCGCAAACTGGCAGCCGAGTCTGTGCGAGTCGGGCTCGTTGCCACCGTTCTCGTACGCCCCCGTCTCCGACGGCACGGCACGTTCGCTTCTCACCTCGGGTGTTGACGGCGCAGCAGGTATGGCAGTGGTGGGCAGGCCCCTCGACCCACTCACCCTCGGCGACGACAACCCGGTGGTCTACGCGCCGCTGACGCTGTCGGGCATCGTCATCGGTTTCAACATCGAGCGCCGAGCGAACGCCACCGCCCCTCAGGAGATGGTGGACCTCACGGGTGTGCGTGTGGCGCAACTCAACCTCACTCCGCGTCTGGTGGCCAAGTTGCTCACCCAGTCGTATGGATCGCAGGTGACGATCTACCAGAAGCCGAAGGACGAGTTCCATGCGTTCGTGGGCAAAAACCCCGACAACATGACACTCGATCCCGACTTCCTGCGCTTCAATCCCGAGTTCACCTTGATGTTCACCTCGCAGAGCCGCACCTTCGGTGGTCTGCAGCTGCCCGCCGGCAACTCTGACGCCGCCGAGCAACTGTGGAACTGGGTGTTGGCCGACCCGGAGGCTCGTGCCTGGCTCGCCGGAGCAGCCGACGAGTACGGCATGGTGGTGAACCCGTACTACAACTCCAAGCCCACGCTGAACCCGTCGAAGGGCGAGTTCTATAAGCCGGTTCCGAACTCGTTCCCGAAGGCCGACCCGTTCTGCTACCAGGCCCCTGCGCAGGGCGCGGGCGGCAGCGTGATTCCGCCGCTGCTGTGCGGCACCGACTGGGTGCCGTATGCGCGTGGTTTCCGCGAGACGGCACAGGTCGCTCGTTCCGCGTCGGATGGTGCCCGCGTCGTGCCGAACCCACTCGCCGAGGCAGCCTCCGCGGTGTGGGGGCGTTCGCAGCCGCAGGGAACCGGTGATCGCGCCATGCTGGCAGTGACCGATTCACCGTCCGCCGCACAATTCGGTCTGCAGGTGGCCAGCCTCAGCCGCGCCGGCGACGATGGTGCGGCGCGCGAGTTCGTCACCCCCACGAATGCCACCCTCACTGCAGCGGTGAAGAGCATGAAGAATGCACCGGGAACCGACTTCCTGCTGCCCTCGCCGTCGCCCTCGGCGGGCAGTTACCCGCTCGCCACGGTGGACTATGCCGCCCTCACGCCGTTGAAGCTCCCTACCGCCGCTCGAAGCGACTATGCCGCCTTCCTTCGCTATGCGGCGAACAAGGGACAGGTGCCCGGCCTCGGCTTCGGCCAATTGCCGCGCGGCTATGCGCCGCTCACAGCAGGGCTGAAGTCGCAGACGCTTGCGGCGGCGGCCAAGGTGACGAGCCTGCAGCCCACGCCCACCACGAGCACCACCTCCACCACGGTTGCCACCGAGCCGCCCGAAACGACCTACCCCGACTCAGGTGGTGGCTACATTCCTCCGGATCCGGGCCCGCCGCCGGTGATCATCGACCCGCCTACCGAGACGTCGGTAGAGGTCGTGGACACCACGACCACTGTGGTCAGCAGCGTGCCGCCCACCGTGCCACCAACCCCGCCAAGCCCTGGCTCCACCTACGAGACCGTCGTGACCCCGCCGGTTGATCTGCCTCGCAATCGGTACACCGTGCCGGGGGTCGGGATGATCGCGCTGGGCTCGGCGCTGGGCGTGCTCGAGATCACGAAGCGGCCTCGCAAAGCGCAAGCGGCGTTGCTGGGCACGAACGCTCCAGCAGGAGCTGGATCATGAAACGCATGCCCTCCCGTGGGGTAGCAGTCCGTTGCGCCACGTTCGCGATCGCTGCCGTTGGCATTTTCGTTGGCGCCACCACCTCCATCGGTGCGGCCTCGGCCACCGTGCCGACGGCTCCCGACACCAGTGCCATCGAGCCGGTGCGGTCGGGTGATCTCACCCTCGTGGAGGCCGATCGACGCGGTGTGGTGATGGAGAACGGTGGCAGCGCGGCCAAGTTCAGCGTGGACCTACCGAAAGGTTCCACCTGCCCCGGCGACAGTGAGAGCGACAACTGGCGCCTGCAGACCTTCATCGTGCCCGGGTCCGTCGACCCCGGCACGCTCGAGTACAGCGTCATTGGGCCGACCGGCCCGAAGCAGTACGCGATCTACGACGTATTCACCGCACCCGTTGTGGACCAACTCACCGTCCCCAACGGTGGGCCGGGAGAGCCGGGCCGGCCCACGCCGTTCCCGCCGATGAGCTTTGCCGTGTTTCCTCCGGGTGAGATCCCGCCGGGGACGTATCGCATCGGCGTGGCGTGTACGTGGTTCGGAGCAACCGCCAACTACTGGGATGCCGAGATCGTCATCGCTGCCGAGCCGAAAGACGCTCCGGCGCAACTGACCTGGCGTTTGCCCAGCGCGCCTCCTGCTGCTCTCAGCGGCGCCAAGCCTCCCTCGAACTTCCCCTGGACCCTCACGTTCGTCGCCATTGCGGCGGCAGCCCTGGTGACGTTCGTTGCGCTGAATCGTCGAACCCGAACTCATCCCACCTCTTGAAGGAATCTCCCATGACTTCAACTACGCCACGCCTCCCCGGAACCACCGCTCGCAACTACATTCGCGCCGGAGGTGCAGTAGCCGCGGCGCTGCTGGCAGTGAACCTCGTGGTCGCCGTGCGGAACCGAACCGAAGCTGCGTTTGCTGCTCCCGCCGGCGCGCTCACCATCGTGAAGGGCACCGCGCCCGGTGCTGGCGCTCCCATCTCCTCCGGGGGCAGTGCCACCGTGTTCGCCTTGACGCCGCCCGCCGGCGCTGCGTGCGCTGGTGACGGCACGAAGGGCTACCGCATCCAGACCTTCCTGGTGTCGTCGTCGGTGAGTGTCGACACGATGGTGTTCGACTTCAATGGCCCGTCGCCGCAGAGTACGGGTGCCACCGTGCGACTGCCGTTGTTCTCCAGCGGTAACCCGTTGGTGGATGCGAACCCGGCGCTCACCACGGGTGCAATCCCCAACATGGGTACGTTCAGTTTGGGCTTTACGGGCTTCACAGCTGCCCTGGTGCCGAACGGTGCGTACTCGATGGGCTTCGCTTGCACGCAGGACACTGCGACGGGCAAGGTGCTCGACAAGTACTGGACCGCCCCGATCACCATCACCGCCAATCCCGCCGACGTTCCGAGTGGCTTCGTGTGGGCCGTTGGCTCCGTGACGCCGCCGCCCACGACCACGACGACGATTGCGCCGACGACGACGACGATTGCGCCGACGACGACGACGATTGCGCCGACGACGACGACGATTGCGCCGACGACGACGACGATTGCG